>JAEEUJ010000088.1 GCA_016290515.1 Clostridiaceae bacterium | reverse complement strand
CAAACACGCTGAAGGCGATTATGAAATGCTTTAAGTTTTTGCTTTTCTTTTTTTGCTCCCCTACGAATGAGAGCGACTTCGATTTTCTTCTCATATCAAAAAACATAAGCCGACCGATTTGCCTGCCAAATCAATCGGCTCTGATTTAACTTACGTCGGTTTTCGGCAGACCGTCAGGTCTCTTGAGCTTCTTCTCGCCGTTTGCCCTCTCAACAAGCGGGCTCTCGGATTTCTCAACGCAATCCTTTGTTACGACTATCTTCTTGACAGATTTGTCGGCGGGAGCCTCGTACATAATGGGAAGCAATACGTTCTCCATTATAGAGCGCAGACCTCTCGCGCCCGTATTCTTTTCAAGCGTGAGCTTTGCGATAGCCTCAAGCGCGTCGTCGGTGAATTCAAGCTCGATGCCGTCCATACCGAACAGCGACTTGTACTGCTTTACAAGCGCATTCTTGGGCTCGGTGAGAATTCTGACAAGCGCTTCCTCGTCGAGATTGTCAAGCGAAGTGATTACAGGCACTCTGCCGACAAGCTCGGGAATAAGACCGTATTTGACGAGATCCTGAGGAATAACCTTCTGATAAATCTTCGCCATATCAATCTTGGACTTGTCGATAATTTCGCCGTTGAAGCCCAATGTGCTCTTACCGGTTCTCTGCTCGATAATCTTCTCAATGCCGTCAAAAGCGCCGCCGCAGATAAAGAGTATATTGGTTGTGTCAACCTGAATAAACTCCTGCTGAGGATGCTTTCTGCCGCCCTGGGGAGGTACGTTTGATACGGTGCCCTCAAGTATCTTGAGCAGTGCCTGCTGAACGCCCTCGCCGCTGACGTCGCGTGTAATCGAGCGGTTCTCGGACTTACGTGAAATCTTGTCAATTTCGTCAACATAGATTATGCCCGTCTGAGCCTTCTCGACGTCATAGTCAGCAGCCTGAATCAGACGAAGCAGAATGTTCTCAACGTCCTCGCCTACGTAGCCAGCCTCAGTGAGAGTCGTGGCATCCGCTATGGCAAAGGGTACGTCGAGTATCTTTGCAAGCGTCTGGGCGAGCATTGTCTTGCCGACACCCGTCGGTCCGAGAAGTACAACGTTGCTCTTCTGAAGCTCAACGTCGGATTTCGATTGATAGTATATTCTCTTGTAATGGTTGTACACCGCAACGCTCAGTGCGATTTTTGCGGAGTCCTGACCTACAACGTACTCGTCAAGCTTCGCCTTGATTTCGTGCGGCTTAGGCAGTACCTTGTTTTCGTTTGCCTTGCGCGTTCCGGTTCTTCTCTTGAGGCTTTCTTCCTCAATAATGCCGGTGCAGAGGTCGACGCACTCGTTACAGATGCAGACACCGGGGCCCGCTATGAGCTTCTCGACCTGATCCTGCGACTTACCGCAGAAGGAACAGCGCATAAGCTTTTGTTCGTTATCTCTCGCCATTTAAGGCTACCTCCGAATTACTTATCCTCGGTATTTCTCTTGTAGAGAACCTTGTCAATAAGTCCGTATTCAAGCGCCTCCTCGGCTGACATGAAGTTATCTCTGTCAGTATCGGCGGCAATAATCTCAATGGGCTTGCCGGTATTCTCGGCAAGAATCTTATTGAGCTTTTCCTTGGTCTTGAGAATGTGCTTGGCAGTAATCTCTATCTCAGTCGCCTGACCCTGAGCGCCGCCCGAAGGCTGGTGAATCATAATGTCGGCGTTGGGAAGCGCATAACGCTTGCCCTTTGCGCCTGCACTCAGCAGAAACGCGCCCATAGAGGCAGCCATGCCCATGCAGATAGTCGAAACATCGCACTTGATATACTGCATCGTGTCGTAAATTGCAAGACCTGCGGTAACTGAGCCGCCGGGGCTGTTGATATAGAGGCTGATGTCCTTGTCGGGATCCTGTCCCTCAAGGAACAGAAGCTGTGCAACAACAACGGAAGCCGTTGCGTCGTTAACCTCGTCGGATAAAACAATAATTCTGTCGTTTAAGAGTCTTGAGAAAATATCATAGGCGCGCTCGCCTCTGTTAGTTTGCTCAATGACGGTCGGTACTAATGCCATAATAAACCTCCAAATAAAATTACTGTTCCCTTTTCCCTAATGATTATTGAAAAACCGGCGTAAAATTATTCAGCCTTGTCTTCCTTTTTCTTTGCAGGTGCCTTTTTTGCAGGAGCCTTCTTCTCGGCAGGCTTCTTCTCGGCAGACTTCTTAGCGGGAGCCTTCTTGGCGGGCTTTTCCTCAGCCTTATCGTCAGCCTTTGCGGCAGGCTTCTTGGCAGCTGCCTTGGGTGCGCCGAAGGATGCGTTGGAGATTACGAAGTCAACAGCCTTTCTGTTAAGAAGCTCGGGTCTGATTGACTCGGCGGGAATTGCCTTCTCAATCTGCTCAACGTCCATATTATATGCTTCTGCATATTTCTTATATTCTTCCTTGATTTCGTCATCGCTGACTTCAAGCTTTTCAAGCTCGATAATCTTTTCAAGCGCGAGGTCAAGCTTAACCTGCTTCTCTGCCTGATCCTTGTACTGCTCACGGATAGTCTCCTCGGTCATACCGGTGTACTTCATATAGGTCTTGGCGTCGATGCCCTGCATCTGAAGACGGTAATTGAAGTCGTCGATGTCCTGATCGATTTTCTTATCTATCATGCACTGAGGGATAACCGCCTCAACAAGGTCGGCAAGCTTGTCAAGTACGTCGTTGTTGGCGGCGGACTCGATTGACTGCTGCTTTCTTTCCTCAAGCTCCTTCTTGATGCTCTTCTTGTACTCGTCAACGGTGTCAAACTCGCTGACATCCTTAACGAAGTCGTCGTCAAGCGCGGGAACTTCCTTAACCTTGATCTCGTGAAGCTTGATCTTGAAGGTTGCGTCCTTACCGGCAAGCTCCTCGGCATACTCCTCGGGGAACTTAACGTTAACGTCGAATTCCTCGCCTGCCTTATGGCCGATAATCTGATCCTCAAAGCCGGGAATGAACTGGCCCGAGCCGATAGTAAGCTCATAGTTCTCGCCCTTGCCGCCCTCGAAAGCTACGCCGTCAACGAAGCCTTCAAAGTCAATAACGGTTATATCGTTCTTCTTAACCTTTCTTGCGGTCTCAACGGTCGATATTCTCGCGTTCTGTTCAAGCATACGGTCAATATGCTCCTTAACCTCGTCAGCAGTAACCTTAACGGCAGCCTTCTCAGCCTTGATGCCCTTGTACTTACCGATTTTAACCTCGGGCTTGACAGTGCACTTAAGCGTCATAAGAACGCCGTTCTCACCGATTTCCTTAACGTCAAGGTCATAGGGAGTGTCGATAAGGTCAAGCTTTGCCTCGTCGATAGCTGCGGAAACAGCCTCAGGGTAAACGATTTCAAGCGCGTCCTCATAGAATACGCCCTTACCGTAAATCTTTTCGATAAACGCCTTGGGAGCCTTGCCTTTTCTGAATCCGGGAACGTTGATTTTCTTTCTCTGCTTGAGATATGCCTCGTTTACAGCCTTGTTAAAGGTTTCGGCATCAACGTCAACCTCGATTTCCCATGTGTTTTCGTCAACTTTCTTTGATGATTTCAAACTCATTTAATATATCCTCCTAAAAATTTTACGCTGGTTTGATATTATAACAGATAACGGAAAATATTTCCACTGTTTTTTACTAATTTTGGTTTTATTATAATACTTTAATGGGCATCGGATAAAATTTCAGATAATCTGCCGATAAAAGTTCAAATTTTATACCGTCCTGCTCGCCGTTAAAGGAATTGTACGCGGACGCGGAATGAAGGTGCGCGTAATAGCAGCGCTTAATCCCCTCTTCTCTGAGCACGTCAACTATCGGCTGACAGATATCGGTTTTTGTTATCGGCGGGTAGTGAAGAAACACTACCGGTTCGCCGCCGAGCTGCTTGCCCGCCTTAACCGAAGTGCGAAGCCGTCCCGCTTCACGGGCGATTATTTTTTCGCTGTCCTCGGTTTCTGCGTCAAAGAACCAGCCGCGCGTACCGCAGATGCTAATTCCCTCGACGAGATAGGCATTGTTGTAAAGGAAACTGATTGTGTCAAACGAATTTTCTTTAAGAAAAGCGTTCATCTTGGTCAGCGTGTTCCACCAGTAATCGTGGTTGCCCTTGAGTATAATCTTCTTTCCCGGCAATTCATTTATAAAGCGGAAGTCGTCAACCGCTTCGTCCAAGCTCATTCCCCACGAAACGTCGCCCATTATAACGACGGTGTCGTCGCCGTCTATTAAGTTTTCCCAATTTGTTTTCAGGCGCTCGACATAATTGTCCCATCCCTTAAAGACGTTCATCGGCTTATCGGTGCCGAAGGACAGATGCGGATCGCCTATTGCGAAAACCGACATAAATTTACCTCAGTTTTTTTTGAATATCTGCGTTTATTATACACAAACTAATGGTACAAAAACGGTACAAAGGAGTTGTAAAAATGGACAGAAAAATTCACTGTGACGTAAGCAACTGCGTCTATCATGACGGCGACTGCACTTGCACGGCAGACTGCATCGACGTCAACTGCACTGCCCCGTCGGACACCTGTGACGCGAAATGCTCAACGTACAGATGCTGTGAATAAGCCAAAAGCGCTTAAACATCGCCGATTATTTCGAGTGCTCTCGGGTAATCGGCTTTTTTCACATAAACCTTGAACCAAAAGCATTTTTTCTCATAGCCGGCTATTTGGAAAATATTCGGTCCGGCAGACTTTATTCTGTATGTTATAGAATTATCGTCAAGGAGCTTGACGATTCTCTGCTTTTTATCAAAGCTTTCGGCTTTACACAGATATTTGTACATAACAACGCCCTCTATAAATTATAAATGCTCAGTCACTTTTTGTTTTTAACAGTAGTAATTGAAGCAATCAATTTCTTTCTGATTGTTCCGCACTTGTTAAGTAAGCTTTTATACTGACTGTCATCAAGCGATTTTACTCTGTACAATATTTCTAACCAATACTCAGTTTCATAACATTCTTTGAGTGCTATTTCCAGTTTGTTTATAAAATCAGCATTACTCTGAGCATATTTTGCTTCGTGTGAATTAGCACCGATAGAAGAACAACTGCGTAATAATTGATTGGTATAAATTGATTTTGCTTTGATACCGTCGCAAATTTCGGTTGCCTCTACGGTCAACTCAATTGCAAGTTCTTTTATAGTTTTTTCCATCATTTTGCCTCTGTGGCGATATACTCGCTTCGCGAGTGCGATATATTTGTTTTACAAATGCGATATACGCAAACTATGTATGCGTGCGATATGATAAAAATTCCCTTATTCACGCCCGTAAGGGCATATCGCATTCTTTTTGAATATATCGCACTTTTTGCATATCTCGCCTTTGGCGAGAATGCAAAAGCATATCGCAAATTCCGTCAGGAATTTATATCGCTGTCTGATATTCCAAGCATATCAAAAACAACCTGCTTCATATCCTCTTTGGCCGTAACGCCCGTGAAACGCGGAGTTTTGCCCTTAAGTGTAGCAAGCTGTACGGGAACAGGCTCGCCCGTTTTCTCGTGAAGCTCGTCAACCATTGAGAATTCGTCGGCTGATTTTATATCGTCGCTGATTGCAGAAAGCACGCTCTTTGAGAACTTGTAGGGATTGGCGGTAGATGCGATAACCGTCGGTGTAGCGTCGCTTGTATCGGCGGTGTAATCCTCATATACGCGTACCGCAACCGCAGTATGCGTGTCGATAAGGTAGCTGTGCTTTTCAAACGTTTCTCTGATGGTTGCCTTTGTCGCTGTATCGTCACAGCAGCCTGCGGCGAAAACGTCCTTGATTTTCGCGAGTAAATCGGCGTCAACGTCGTACTTACCGTCAGTCGAAAGCTTTTTCATAAGCTCTGCGGTTTTCTTATCGTCATAGCCCGAAAGGATGAATAGCAGTCTTTCAAGGTTTGACGAGATAAGTATATCCATACTCGGTGAAGTCGTGCAGTAGAATGCACGGTTCTTATCGTAATTACCGGTTGTAAGGAAATCCGTCAGCACGTTGTTAGCGTTTGAAGCGCAGACGAGAGTTTTAATCGGCACGCCCATCTCACGCGCATAGTACGCGGCGAGAATGTTGCCGAAGTTACCCGTGGGAACAACAACGTTGATTTCGTCGCCTAAGTTTACGTTCCCCTCGTTTACCATATCGCAATAAGCCGAAACATAGTAAACGATCTGCGGAACGAGGCGTCCCCAGTTTATGGAATTGGCTGACGAAAACGCGAGTTTGTTTTCGGCAAGTTTGCGTTCAATTTCTTTATTTGTAAAAATTGCCTTGACGCCGTTCTGAGCGTCGTCAAAGTTGCCCTTTATCGCACATACGCCGACGTTCGAGCCTTCCTGCGTGGTCATCTGAAGCTTCTGCATCGGGCTTACGCCGTCAACGGGATAGAAAACGAGTATTCTCGTATTCGGCACGTCATTAAAGCCTTCAAGAGCCGCCTTGCCCGTATCGCCCGACGTGGCAACGAGTATAACTATACCCGTGTCCTTAAGGCTCTTTGAAGCGGATACTGTCAGCAGATAAGGCAAAAGCTGAAGCGCCATATCCTTGAACGCGCAGGTAGGTCCTCGCCAGAGCTCGAGAATATTCGCCTTGTCGTCAAGCTTATAAAGCGGCGCAACCTTATCGCTTGAGAACTTGCCCGCCTTATATGCGCCCTGAACGCACATCGTGAGCTCGTCCTCCGTGAAATCGGTAAGGTAGAGCTTAAGTATTTCCTTCGCCCTGCCGATATAATCGAGCGAGCCTATTCTCTTAATGTCGTCAAGGCTGAGCTTCGGAATCTCGGTAGGTACGAACAGTCCGCCGTCCGCGGAAATGCCCTTTGCTATCGCCTGGGAAGCGGTAACCGCTACCGAGCTGTCGCGTGTACTTGTGTAAATCATATTATCACATCCTGTATTAATAAGCGTTTTCAATGTAGTTGAAGTCCTTAACTTCAAGACCGTCAACATAAACCTCGGCAACGTCAAAACGCGGCTGAAGCTTGATGCCGTTTTTTGACAGATACGACTGAGCCGTTGCGGCAATTCTCTGCTGCTTGCCGTAATCAACCGCAAGCGCGGCGTCGATAAGGCTGCCTTCGGTTCTCGTCTTGACCTCAACGAAAACTATAAACTTACGGTTTTCGGCTATTATATCAATTTCGCCGAGCCTTGTGCGGTAGTTTGCGGCAAGTATTGTGTAGCCGTTGTCACGCAGATAGCGCGCCGCCACAACCTCGCCGTATGCGCCCGTAAGCTTAGTGTCCATATCATTCTCCGATAATCTTCTTTAAGAAGCTTTTTCTGTGTATATCGCTGATGCCGTACTCAGCAATTTTTTCATAATGAAGCTTTGTGCCGTAGCCCTTGTGCTTCGGGAATTCGTACTCGGGATATTTCTCCGCAATTTCAAGCATAAAGCGATCTCTCGAAACCTTTGCAAGTATTGAAGCGGCGGCTATGCTCATTGACTTTGCGTCGCCCTTGATAACAGTAACCTCTTCAATACCGTCGCCTATATGCGGCTTCTGATTGCCGTCAACAAGCGCTAGGTCGGGTTTTACTCCCATATTCTCAACCGCGCGTCTCATAGCCAGAAACGTCGCCTGAAGGATATTGATTTCGTCAATTTCCTTTTCGTCTGCAGAGCCTATTCCCCAGTAAAGCGCCTTTTGCTTAACAACATCAAAGAGCGCCTCGCGCTTCTTCTCAGTCAGCTTTTTTGAATCGTTGAGACCTTCTATTTCACAGCCGTCGGGAAGAATCACCGCCGCAGCATATACGGGCCCCGCAAGAGGTCCCCTGCCCGCTTCGTCAATTCCGCATATCAGCTTAAAGCCCTTTGCGGCATATTCTCTTTCAATTTCGAAATCAACCATTTAATTCACTCACCGTGTCAAGCGTGATTTTGCCGAGCTTGCCCGCGCGGTATTCGTCAAGCAGCATAACCGACGCACGAAGCGTATCCACCTCGCCGCCGCGCATCATCATACCGCGTTTTTTGCCGATAAGCTCAAGCACCTCCCACGCTTCGAGTTCCTCAAAGTCTGTTATCTTATATCTTTCGGTC
>JAEEUJ010000087.1 GCA_016290515.1 Clostridiaceae bacterium | reverse complement strand
AGCGCTGATTGACCACGACGACCTGCTTCACCCGAGCGCGCTTTACGAATATATGAAGGTTATCTGCGAAAAGGACGCGGACTTCATTTACTGCGACGAGGACAAGTTCAACGAGTTGGGCAAGGGATTCTTTGATCCGCATTTCAAGCCCGACTTTGCGCCCGACAACTTAAGGTCAAACAATTACATCTGTCACTTCACCGTTTTTTCAAGGGAGCTTTACAATCAGGTCGGCGGTTTCCGCAAGGAATTCGACGGCTCGCAGGACCACGATATCATTCTCAGATTAACCGAGAAGGCAAAGAGCATTGTTCACGTGCCGAAGGTTCTTTATCACTGGAGAGTCAGTGCCGCGTCGGTAGCGTCCGACCCGTACGCAAAACCGTACACAATTCAGGCGGGTATCAATGCTGTCTCCGAGCATCTTGAACGCGTAGGCCTCAAGGGAACGGTCGAAAGCTGTTCATTCCATCCCAATTTTTACCGCATCAGATACGATATAATCGGCGAGCCGCTTATATCAATTCTTATCCCGAATTACAACAACGCCGATATACTTAAGACCTGCATAGATTCAATACGCAACAAATCCACGTACAAGAATTATGAAATAATCATTATTGAAAACAATTCCAACGAGGAAACCTTCAGGTATTACGACACTCTCAGAGATGACCCGAGAATCAAGGTTGTCGTTTATCATCCCGAGGGCGGCTTTAACTACTCGGCTATCAACAACTTCGGCGAAAAGTACGCAAACGGCGAATACCTTCTGCTGCTCAACAACGACGTTGAGATAATTACCGAGGACTGGATGGAGGAAATGCTGATGTTCTGTCAGCGCGATGATGTAGGCGCTGTCGGAGCAAAGCTGTACTATCCCGACGACACAATTCAGCACGCCGGAGTTATACTCGGAATCGGCGGAGTTGCGGGACACTCACATAAATATTTCGGGAGAAATGAATTGGGATATTTCTCCAGAGCCCGCTATCAGCAGGATTTATCCGCCTGCACTGCGGCATGTCTTATGATCAGGCGAAGCCTGTTTAACGAAATAGGCGGCTTTGACGAGACGCTTGCGGTAGCCTTCAACGATATCGACCTCTGTATGAAGATACGCGAAAAGGGCTATCTTATCGTATTCACTCCCTATGCGGAGCTCTATCATTACGAATCCAAGTCAAGAGGTACTGAGGATTCCCCCGAAAAGGTCGCGCGCTTCAACGGAGAGGTTCAGCGCTTCTTCGGCAAGTGGAAGTCCAAGCTCGACGAGGGCGATCCGTACTATAACCCGAACCTTACGCTTGAAACCGAGGATTTCGCCCTGAAATAAAAAAGCAAGTCGAAGGTATCGGTACTCAAAAGCAAGAACAAATATCTGACGGCTTGTACTTATATTTCAATTTTTACAAGAAACATACAAATAACAATGTACTTATACGAAACACACTGTCACACAAGCGAGGTCAGCCGATGCTCGCATATATCGGGAGCAGAGCTAGCCGAATTCTACAAATCGGCGGGCTATGACGGCATAATAATCACCGACCACTTCTTCAACGGCAACTGTGCCGTGCCGAATGTGCTGCCGTGGAAAACCAAGGTTGAGCTTTTTACAAGAGGCTGGAAAAACGCTAAAAAGCGCGGCGATGAAATAGGAATTGACGTGTTTTTCGGCTGGGAGTTCACCTACGTTGACGGTACGGACTTTCTAACGTACGGACTTGACGAAGACTGGCTTCTCAAGCATAAGGACTGCGACAAAATGCGTATAACCGACTACTGCGATTTGGTCCATAAGTCGGGCGGCTTCGTCGTTCAAGCGCATCCTTTCCGCGAGGACAGCTATATCGAAATGATACGCCTTCTCCCCCGCCACGTTGACGCCGTTGAAACGCTCAACGCGGGCAGAAAGGATTTCGAAAATAAAATGGCTGACGAGTACGCAGATAATTATTATCTAAAGAAGTTCTGCGGCACCGACAACCATTGGGGCATGCAGGCAAGACTTGCCGCGCTTGAAACGGATTTCAAGGCAAAAAGCGCAAACGAAATCCTTGAAGCCGTACTTGAAGACCGACACAAAATAAAACTTGTCGAGCCTGTTGAAGAGAACGGAAAAATCATATTAAAGGATATATAAGAAGAGCACGCATTAAGCGTGCTCTTTTCATATCAGCTTTTCGAAATCCACGGGCGGCTCAGCATTAAGCTCGACCGTTTCTCCCGTCACGGGATGGGTGAATTTACAGTAACAGCAGTGAAGCGCCTGATGGGTAATTCTCCCGTCGGGCGTGCCGTACATTGTATCGCCGACAAGCGGTGCACCCAGATATGCGAAGTGTACTCTTATCTGATGCGTCCTGCCCGTTTCGAGCTTTATTCTCAGCAGCGTCTGCACGCCGTTATTTCTTACAGCCGTCCAGTGTGTGACGGCGCGCTCCCCCCTGCCGTCAACAATCCGTTTGGTAATAATCGGGTCGGGGCGGTAAATCGGGGCGTCTATTGTGCCTTCGCCTTCAAATACACCCGACGCGACTGCGAGATACTCTTTATAAACCTTGCCCGAAAGCTTTGCGGCGCAGTATTTATTAAGCGCACAGACGACTATGCCCGAAGTGCCCTTGTCGAGTCTGCCGACCGCCCTGAAAGCGCAGGGCTTGCCCTCGCTTTTCAGATGGTATGCAAGCGCATTTGACAGAGCATCGCCGACGTGGTTGTGGCTTTCGTGCACCGCGATCGTCGGCGGCTTATTGACGACTATAAGGTCGTCGTCCTCGTAAAGTATATCAAGCGGCATCTCGGTTGCAACGGTAATACTGTCCTCTGAGTCGTCGGGAAGATTAACCGTCAGCGTATCGCCCGTGTGAAGCAGGTCAACAGTGCGTATATGCTCGCCGTTACACATTATTCCGTCGGGTTTGTTCTTGAGTTTGGTAATCATACGGTGAGAATAGCCCTGACCTCTTTTAAGGAAATCGAGCACCTTTTTATTATTGAATTCATCGGTAATAACATATTCGATTTTTCGGGGCATTTTCTCACCTCCCGGGGAAAACAACGGCGGGGAATAAACCCCGCCTTTTTTGTTATATATTGTAATATTTCTTCATCCGCTTTTTCTTCAGCGCCGTGATTATTATTACAACAACCACTGCCGCAATACACGAGAAAAAGACTATATACAGCACGCCCGAACCGCTTGTGCCCTTGACCTTCATCCAGAGTGTGCTCATGTATTGAAGGTTTTCGCTTGAGATATCATGGAACTGCTGAGCGTTTGCGATAAGCTCCTCGGGCGGATAAACCGCTTCGGACTCCGCAAGGGAATAATCCTCGTTCTCAATAACAGCCTTGTTTGCCGTTGCATAGTAGATATACTCGGCATTGGCAAGTGCAACCTCAGGTTCAAGCATAAAGTTTATAAATGCCTCGGCACCCTTCTTGTTCTGAGTCGAATTCGGGATGCACATTGCATCGTAGAAGGTGTTTACGCCCTCTTTCGGGAAGGCATAATCAAGGAAGTCCTTGCCCTTTTCCTCAAGGTCGCTTTTCATAAGCTCAAAGTCGCCTGCATAGTAAACGCCGAGATAGTAGTCGCCGCTTTCCATAAGGTTGAAAATTTCATCCATTACGTAGGTCGGCTTAACCTTCTGGCGCTGTTCAAGCAGCAGGTTTGCCGCCGCATCCCAGTCTTCAATGCTTTCCGAGTTGAAATCCTGACCGAGCATCGCCTGAGCAATAGCAAAGGAGTCGCGCGGATTGTTGAACATCAGCACCTTGCCCTTATACTGCTCGTCCCAGAGTATGCTCCACGAGTCCGGCTTTTCCTTAATATAATCGGTATTATAAATAAGGATTGTTGTGCCGACGTTGTAAATAATTCCGTAATCTTCAATAGTGTGACCGTTAATCTCGTCATCAACGAAATATCCGTAATCCTCTTTGTCAAAGTACTTATCGTAATTCGGAATATTATCGTAATCAAGCTCGACGAGCATACCCTCCTTGATAAGTCTTTCAATCATATAGTCGGAGGGAATAATTATATCGTAGCTTACGCCGCCGCCTGAAAGCTTTGAATACATATTTTCATTGGATTCAAAGGTTGTGTAGTTGACCTCACAGCCGGTAAGACGTTCAAACTGGCTGATAACGTCTATTTCCTCGTCGTCAATGTATTCGCCCCAGTTATAGACGTTGAGCGTAGTGCCCTCAAGACCTAAGCCCGCATAGTATTCCAGAGTCTCTGCGGAGAAGATTTCCTCCTCAGCCTCTTCTTCTGTTTCTTCGGTTTCGTTTTCGGCACAGCCCGTTGCAAATACAGCAATCACAAGGACAAGCGCTAAAAGAATACATATTATCTTTTTCATATTCCACCGTCCCTGTGTCTTACCCTCTGCTTCTTATCGGACTTCGCCTGAGCGATGTTCATAAGTATCAGCAGAACGAAAATCGCAACGAATATAAGCGTTGACAAAGCATACATATCGGGCTTGACGCGCTTCTTGGTCATCGAGAAATGTGAATCGGAAGCGTCTGGAAAGCCGGTCCGTTTGTGAAATAGCTTATGATGAAATCGTCGAGTGAAAGCGTAAACGCCATAAGCGCGCCCGAGACGATACCCGGAAGTATCTGCGGGAAAACGACCTTGAAAAACGCCTTTAACGGATGGCAGCCAAGGTCCTGCGCCGCTTCGTAAATCCTTGAATCGGTCTGACGAAGCTTCGGCATAACCGATAAAATAACATACGGCAGCTGGAAGGTTACGTGCGCTATGAGTATGGTCGCAAATCCGAGCGAATCCTTTCTGCCGAGCATAGTGCCCGCGAAAACGAACAAAAGCATCATAGATATACCGGTTACGATTTCGGGGTTCATCATCGGTATATTGGTAACGCTCATTACGCCCGAACGCAGTCTTTTGTTGCGCATTGAATTGATGCCTATGGTCGCAAGCGTGCCCATAGCGGTCGCTATGGCCGCGGAAACGACGGCAAGTATAATTGTGTTCTTAAGCGCATTCATGGTAACTTCGTCATTAAAAAGTCTTAAGTACCACTGCGTCGAAAAGCCCGACATCTTATAGGTGCTCGCGCTGCCGTTGAACGAGAAAACGGTCATAACCGCCATCGGCGCGTATAGAAACGCAAATATAAGCGCGATATAGAGCTTTGCAAGCTTGGAGGTTTTTGTCATACGAGCACACCTCCGTTCACTTCGTCATCGCTATCAGTGAAGTAGTTGAGTACGCCGAGGCAGATAAGTATCATAACCATCAGCACGAGCGAAAGCGCCGCGCCGAGATTGTAGTTGTTCGCCGTCTGGAACTGAGCCTCGATAACGTCGCCTATCAGATTGACCTGACCGCCGCCAAGCTTCTGGGTAATGTAGAAGGTACTTACGCAGGGAACGAAAACCATAGTGATTCCGCTCGCAATTCCGGGAACTGACAGCGGGAAAACGACCTTCCGGATAACCTGCAGTTTTCCGCAGCCGAGGTCCTGCGCCGCCTCGATAAGACGAACGTCCATTTTTGCCATAATTGTATAAAGCGGAAGTATCATATACGGCAGGAAATTATAAACCATACCGAGTATGACCGCACCGCCGTTATTGAGAAGCGGTAAGGGTCCGATACCGATTTTACCGAGAGCGCTGTTTATAACGCCCGACTCACCCAAAATGGTAATCCACGAATAAGTTCTGATAAGGAAGCTCATCCACATCGGAAGCATAACGAGCATAACCGACATTCTCTGGAAATTCGCCTTTGTGTGAGCAAGGAAATATGCAAACGGATAAGCGATAACGAGGCTGATAAGCGTCGCAACCGCACCGTAGCTGATTGAAAGTATAAAGGTTCCGCCGTAGTCGCCTATCTGCTTTACGCTGTCAAGCGAAAATGCGCCCGTTGAGTCGGTCAGCGCATAGTACAGAACCATGATAAGCGGTGCTATAACAAACAGCGCAGCCCACAGAATATAAGGCGCGTTTATTATTTTCTGAGCAAGGGAGGAACGTTTCATTCTTCTTCCTCCTCAACGACCGTCGGGTCGGAAAGCTCGTCAAATTCCTCTGAGAACGAGCTGTAATCGCCGTACAGACCGGAGTACTCGCTCTTCTTCATAACGTGCATTTCATCGGGCTTGATTGAAATTCCGATAATATCGCCTACGCTTGCCTTCTGAGTGGTCTGAATCATCCACTTGAAGTTGTCAACGTCAACGATAATCTCATAATGTACGCCCTTGAAGGTTACCGAGGTAACCTCGCCCTGAAGCATGCCCTGACCCGCGGGAACAACGTCGATATCCTCGGGTCTGATAACTACGTCGACGGGCTCGTCCTTACCGAAGCCCTTGTCAACGCACTGGAAGCGCATACCCGAGAATTCAACGTGGAAGTCCTCGCGCATAACGCCGTCGAGTATATTGCTCTCGCCGATGAAATCCGCGACAAACGCGTTCGCCGGCTCGTTGTAAACGTCAATGGGAGTGCCGATGTGCTGAATCTCACCGTTGTTCATAACGACAACGGTATCAGACATCGAGAGCGCCTCCTCCTGATCGTGAGTGACATAAATAAAGGTTATGCCCAGCTTCTGCTGAATGTTCTTAAGCTCGACCTGCATATCCTTGCGAAGCTTCAGGTCGAGAGCTCCCAACGGTTCGTCGAGTAAAACTACTCTCGGGTCAACCGCCAGAGCGCGCGCTATCGCGACTCTCTGCTGCTGACCGCCCGAAAGCGAGTCAATATTTCTCGAGCCGAAACCCTTGAGGTTAACCAGTTCAAGCATAGCCTGAACCTTAGCCTTGATGTCGTCCTCCTTCATCTTTTTAAGGCGAAGACCGAAGGCTATGTTTTCGTAAACATTCAAATGCGGAAATAGTGCATAACGCTGAAAAATGGTGTTAACCTGCCTTTTATATGCGGGAACACCATTGAT
This sequence comes from Clostridiaceae bacterium, assembly GCA_016290515.1. Classification (GTDB taxonomy): domain Bacteria; phylum Bacillota; class Clostridia; order Oscillospirales; family Acutalibacteraceae; genus Fimenecus. Next base: position 1,132 of record JAEEUJ010000087.1, on the reverse strand, counting down.
ATTTTTGCCTTCAAATATCACGTCGCCCGAATCCTGCTGCAGGAAGCCCGCAATTATACGCAGGGTTGTCGTCTTGCCGCAGCCCGAAGGACCGAGCAGAGTTACAAACTCGCCGTCGTGAATCTGAAGATTGATATTATTAAGTATTGTTGTGCCGTCAAAGCTGACGCTGATATTCTGCAAATCAATAATTACCGGAGTATTTTTCAATTATGCAGCCCCTTTCCAACCGATAGATATAGTTGGGATTTCGCAAGAGCTTTCCGCAACTCCTGCGCCACCCTAATTGGTATGCATAAATAATAGTTTTTTTTCAATAAAATGTCAATGATTTTGACAAAAAAGTTTTTATTAAAAAAGGGACTGCAATTTCAGCTGCAGTCCCTTTGTTTTTTGTTTTACTTGATAAACAGCGAAGCGCCGGAAATCACAAGCAGTATAAACGTGATTTTCATAAACAGCTCGCGGCTCATCTTCTTGTAAAGTATGCTGCCGATAACCATTCCGACGAACATAACCGCCGCCGAAATTGCAAGCAGTATCAGTATGTCGGCGTTGAAAACTCCCGCACGGATATCGTCGAACATTATAATCGTGTTGAGCACTACCCAGATAGCGGAAATCGTCGCGCGGAATTCCTTCTTGTCGGGGAGCTTGCCCGTAAGATAGCTGACCAGAAGCGGACCGCCGCAGACGAACATACCGTGTACCACACCCGAGCCGATAAGCAGAGAATATGACAGTACGGGATTCTGCTTTACGGGCTCGTCGCTCTTTTTTATAAAGAGCTTATAGCAGCCGAAAAGTCCGACAGCGATTACTATAACGCCGAGAATCTTGTAAAGAGCCGACGGGTTACCCGTAAACAGTCCGCGAAGGAAAATTCCCCCGACTATTCCGACGAGCATTACCGAAATGCACTTTAAGAATTCCTTTTTGTTTATATTCTTATATGAGGTTACGACGACATAAAGTCCCGCGAGAACGCCCAACACATTGAGTATCGGTCTCGCAGCGTCCGCAATCAGAAGCACGCTCGGAGGCATCGCGAGCACCGTGCCCGCAAAGCCCGTTATGCCCTGAATAATGTTCGTAACCAGTACAACGATTAAGAATATGATTTTCTTCAGCA
>JAEEUJ010000086.1 GCA_016290515.1 Clostridiaceae bacterium | reverse complement strand
GGTCCCGAGGGCGGTGAACTGTGGAACTACACTTACGATTACCTGCGGATTATGTTCCTGGGCGCTCCGCTGACCTTCATATACTTTTTACTGTACTACTGCATACGCTGCGACGACGCGGAGAAACTCGCCAGTGTCGGATTTACCGTAGGATATCTTACCGACGTAGTTGCAAGCGCCGTATTTATTCTCGGCTTGCATCTCGACGTCCGCGGAGCAATTTACGCCACGGTTCTCGGAAAGGCCGTCGGTATTTTCATATTCTTGTTCCACTTCACGCGCAAATGGGCGATACTCAAACTTGTCCCCTGCAAACCGAGTGCAAAGGCGGTACTGTCCGCGCTTAAAACGGGTATGTCCTCCTCCGTCGGTTACATAGGTCAGTTTATTGCGCTTATCGTTGTAAACAATCTTCTTATGCGTATGAGCGGCGACAGCGCGCTGGCTCAATTCAACGTCGTGCAGAACGTATCTTATCTCGCCCTGTCCATATATACTGCCATAGGCGATACCGTTCAGCCGCTTAGCGGAACCTTCTTCGCCGAGCATAACAAAGGCGCAATAGGCCGCGTCATGCAGCTCGGCATCAATACAGGCATTATTACCGGCGCTTCGATTGCAGGCTTAACCGCGGTATTTGCTCCTTCAATTTGCCGTCTGTTCGGTATGGAGGGTGACATAATCGGCGCGGGCGCATTTGCAGTCCGTATTTTCTGTCTTTCGATTATTCCCGCCGGACTTAATATAATCTGGAGCTCCTGCTTCCAGGCGACGAAAAGGGAAAAGCTTGTATTTCTCATTAATCAGCTTCGCACCTTTGTCTTATTTCTGGTTTTCGCGTTTGTCTGCTCGCAGTACGGGATTAAGTGGTTCTGGTTTGCTTTTCTGGGAGCCGAAAGCCTTACCTTCCTTATCTGGGTTCAGATTGCATTTTTCAGAAGGCAGGAAGTTTCGGACAAGGTATTTACGTATCTGCTTGACGCGAACAGCTCGGACATATCCGATCTGCTGACAAAAGCGGAAGCCTTCTGCGAGGAAAACGACGCCAATCCCAAGCAGTCTTACTGCGTCACAATGTGTATTGAAGAGGTTTGTCAGGCGATTATTGACAACGCCTTCAAGCAAGACGGCGACGAATATATTCAGCTTACGCTTTGCTGCGAAAAGGACGGTACGTTCGTAATTCACATACGCGACAACGCCGTTGAATTCAATCCCTTTGCGATGAAGACAGGTCAGAACTACGAGGACGAGGAGCATCTCGCCTCGCTCGGAATACAGATGGTAAAGACAAAATCCAAACAATTCTTTTACCGCCGCTATGCGAATTTCAACACTCTTACAGTGGAGGTGGAATAAGTATGGCTGACGGCGTTCGTCTCGCCGTAAAGGACGATATACCGTATCTCTGCGATATCTGGAAGGCAAGCTTTCCCGACTCGGAAGAATACGTTAATCTCTTTTACGAAAAGAACTTTGACAGAATGGAAATTCCGGTTTATTGCGTAAACTCAAAACCCGTCAGCATGCTGCATCTGTTTGACGCGCAGTTTTCGGACACGGACGGCTGCAGAAAGGCGAAATACGCCTATGCAGGCGCAACACTTACACGTTACCGTAAAAACGGATATTATAAAGCGCTGTTTTCGTACGCTATGGATGAAGCCGTGAAAAACGGACATCTGATATTCTGCAAGCCCTTCTCGCCCGAGCTTTCGAAGTACTACGAAAAACTCGGCTTTGAAATTGACTCGTATTTCAGACTTGTTACGCTCAATCCGCAGAAGCCCCTGCCTCTGTCGGTAAGTGACATTTCGCCCGAACAATATAACAGTATGCGCGATTCGGCGTTTTCACATATACCGTACGCAAAGTGGTCTGACAGCCACATTCGCTGGTGCGTGGAGGAAAACGCATATTTCTCGGGCAGGACGCTGGCGTTTGAATACGGCGGGGAGGAGTATTTCATTATGTGCTATCCCGTAAGCGATACGCTCATTGTTACCGAAACCGACCTTTCGCTTGACGCTCTTAAGAGCTTAAGCGGTTCGTTCTGCGGGCTTTTCGGCACAAGCGAATTAAAGGCGTATATGCCCGAAACCTGTCCCGAGGGAGAGAAAATTATTTCTTCTATAGTTTATAACGGTCCCCTAAACAAAACCTATTCAAATATGATTCTTATATAAAAGGATGATTATTATGCCGTCAATTGAAAACAAAAAAAAGCGTCTGATATCGTTACGCTTCAAAACCGTTGCCATGATTCTAGTCATCGCAATAGTTTTGTCGGTAGTTGCGGTTACGATCAGTTACCAGAGGTACAGCTCCGCAATGGATAAGCATTACAAGACGCTCGCTTCAAATCTTGCGACTACGGCTGTCACGCAGCTCGACGCCGACGCCCTGCTTTATTATTATAATGAGGTTAAAAAAATCGGAGCGTTTGACAACGACAGATATGTGTCTGACGTAACGTATCAGGCCGAATTCGACGTTAAAGCCGAATCGCTCAAGGACGACAAATACTACGAAATGCTCGACACGCTTTTTGACATTAAGGAGAGCAACGATATTCTTTATCTGTACGTGCAGAAGCTTGATGCGGGCGGTACAACGGTTACATATCTGCTTGACGCCGACGATGACGGCGAACAGCTCGGTGTAGTTCATCCGATTTCGGTTGAGCTTGAGGGCAACAACAGCATTGAAGACGGTATTCCCGCCTTCATCACCGAATACGAGGACGACGGCTGGCTGGTCTCGACCATAGTTCCCGTAAAGGATTCCGACGGCAACAGTGTTGCTCTGGTCGGCGTCGATATTTCGATGGACGAGATTATGCACGACCGCTCGTTTTATCTGCGTAACGTTGTAATTTATATGATTATTGCGGTCGCTTTAATCTGCGCTCTGATTCTGCCTACGGTTAACGCAAAAATGGTAAAGCCCATCAACACCCTTTCGCACGCGACAGGCTCGTTTGTTGAAAACCGCAGCAACGGAAAGCAGGAGGATTCCGCGCTTTCCAAGCTTAACCTGAAAACAGGCGACGAGATAGAAAATCTATGCGATTCCGTAAAGCAGATGGAACGCGACATCAACGACTACATTGACAACCTTACTGCCGTTACCGCGGAAAAGGAAAGAATAGGTGCAGAGCTTGAACTTGCCAAGAGAATTCAGGCAGATATGCTGCCCAACGTATTCCCGCCCTTCCCCGACAGAGCCGATTTTGAAATATATGCAAGCATGACTCCCGCCAAGGAGGTCGGCGGAGACTTCTACGACTTCTTCCTTGTTGACGACAAGCACCTCGCTATGGTTATGGCTGACGTTTCGGGTAAAGGTGTTCCCGCGGCACTGTTTATGATGATGAGTAAGATACTTATCCAGAATGCGGCAAACAGCGGTTTGTCGCCTGCAGACGCGCTGGAAACCGTCAACAATCAGATTTGCGCAAACAACCGCGAGGAAATGTTCGTTACGGTCTGGCTCGGTATTATCGACCTTGACAGCGGACTGCTCAGAGCCGCAAATGCAGGTCACGAGAAGCCTATTATAATGAATGCCGGCGGCGATTTCGAAACCTATATGGACCGACACGGCTTCGTTATCGGAGGTATGTCGGGACTTAAATACAAGAACTATGAAATCCAGCTTGAAAAGGGTTCAAAGCTCTTTATCTACACCGACGGCGTAGCCGAAGCCACCGACAAGAACGAGAAGCTCTTCGGACTGGAGAGAACCGTTGACGCGCTTAACGAAGCAAAGTCCGAAAATCCGATGTTTATAATTGAAAACGTCAAAAAAAGAGTTGACGAATTTGTCGGAGAAGCGCCTCAGTTCGACGACCTTACAATGCTCTGCTTTGAGTACATCGGTTCGGACAGCAAGGTCATAGACGCCGACAATGAAATCACCGTTGACGCGACGCTCGAAAACGTTTCTCAGACAGTTGACTTCGTATGCGAGAAGGCTGAAGCGCTTCCCTTCTCAACAAAGGACAGATATCAGATTGACGTTGCCGTTGACGAGATAGTCAGCAATGTCGCTCGATACGCTTATATAGGCACTACCGGCAAGGTTACCGTTAAAGCGGAAACAGGCGACAACAGTCTTACAATCACCGTTATCGACAGCGGAAGGCCGTACAACCCGCCTGAAAAGGAAGACCCCGACGTCACGCTTCCCGCCGAAGCAAGAGGAGTCGGAGGCTACGGTATTTATATAGTTAAGAAGGTTATGGACGAAATCACCTACGAATACAAGGACGGCCACAACATTCTTAAGATGACTAAAAAGTGTTAAATCAGCTTGAAACAAAAATTAAGGACTGACAGATGTCAGTCCTTAATTTAATGTCTTTTAAGATTTTTTCTTTTTCTTATAATAATGATACTGCTGGAAGAGTCCGGCAATCAGTCGGAAACGAAATCATATCTGACAATTAATTGTAGCATAAAAACAATGCCCTAACAACATATTTTTATGAAACTGCGTCAGTTTCAGCCAACAAAGTTCTTAATCTCCTTTTCCAGCAGACGGTAAACGTTTGCAACGAGAAAGCCGTCGGCTATCGCGTGGTTAAGGCGGACCGTAACGGGCATCATAAGGCGGCCGTTTTCCTCGCGGTATCGACCCCAGTTTATGATAGGCGGAAAATACAGATAACCGTCGGGCAGCTCTACGTTAAGCGAATCGTAGGACAGCCACGATATGTACGATGCGTCAAACCAGTTTGAATAAAGACGGTCGTCAAACACGTACTCGCGCGCCTCCTTCGCGGCCTTCATATCGCGGACGGCATTATCGTAAAAGGTCTTGTAATCCTCGCAGTATTCGGTGTGAACTGTCGTACAGGTTTCGGTGTCCTCGTGAAATACGTAATGCGACGGATTGATAACGTCGTAGCAAATAAGCTCGTCGGTCTTATATAAATAATCCATTTTGTAATCGTCGCGGGAATTCAACACCTTTGAGATAAGATACAGAAAATTTATATAAAACTTCGTGTCGGTCTTTTTTGAAAACTCAACAAGCTCTGTTACGTCAATACGCGCGGTCATGGACACAGAGCACTTGCAGTCCTCGGTAAAATGGCGGTAAACGCCTTTTCTGTAATAGGTTTCCTTATCAATAACCTTGTAATTCATATCAGTTTCTCCTCAAAAAGCGCTTGCATTTGCAAGCGTTTTGGTTTTGCAGATTAAAGAGTGATATCCGACTTGGTTATAACTACGTTTCCCATAGAGTCGAGAAGCGGAGTAACGCCCGCCCCGTAGCCGCTCTTCCAGAGAAGGTAGTGAACGCCGGTTTCCCTGTCAACGAGTATCTGACGTGTGCCTTCCTCTTTTATCTCACTGCCGTCCTTAAAAACGACTTCAAATCGGTTTTCCTTTTTTGCCATTTTAGACACCTCCGTATTTTTAACCGGGCAGGTTTTTCAACACCCGTTATAAAAATATTATACACCCGTATGGCAATTATGCAAGCGTTTAATACCGTGATGTTTCCCGAAAGCAGGTTGTACCCCTGACGGCATATTGCACTTTTTCTTTTTCTGTGGTAAAATACATTTGCAAATTTCATTTGAAAAAGGAAGTCTTAAAAATGGGCAATCCCGTACTTGAAATAAGAAACTTTTCAAAATCATATTCCAAGGGAATCAAGGCCGCAGACAGCGTTTCGCTGACGGTTGAGAGCGGCGACATATACGGCTTTATCGGCCACAACGGCGCGGGCAAATCGACAACTATCCGCGCGGTAGTCGGAGTGCTCGACTTCGAGGAAGGCGAAATCCTTATCGACGGCCATTCCGTCAAAGACGAGCCTATGGAGTGCAAGCGCATCACCGCGTATATTCCCGACAATCCCGATCTGTACGAAAATCTGACGGGTATTCAGTACCTTAACTTTATCGCGGACGTATTCGGCATAGGCGCCGCGGAACGAACAGACAGCATAAAAAAGTACGGCGATCTGTTTGAAATTACAAATTCACTCGGCGACACGATAAGCTCATTTTCACACGGCATGAAGCAGAAGCTCGCTATTATTTCCGCGCTTATTCATAAACCCCGACTGCTTGTTCTTGACGAGCCTTTCGTCGGACTTGACCCGAAGGCCACATTCACGCTCAAGGAAATTATGCACGAAATGTGTCAGCAGGGTACGGCGATTTTCTTCTCAACTCACGTGCTTGACGTTGCCGAAAAGCTCTGCAATAAAATTGCAATTATCAAGCAGGGCAGAATTATAGCTGCGGGCAATATTGAAGAGCTTACCGAAGGCCATTCGCTTGAGGAAACCTTCCTGGAGGCAGACAATGAAGAATAATGCTATTCTGCTTCTCAGAACTCTGCTTCTCTCGACGAGTCAGTTTAATATTTACAAGCACACGACCGATCCGAAAAAGCGCAAAAAGGTAGTTTCGGGCTTTATCGGCGCCGTAATTATTTACGCTATGATTATGGTGTATTCGGTTTCGGTATGCATCGGCTATGGTCAGTACGGCATCATTGACGCCGCACCTGTAATGTGCGCGCTTCTGATAAGCGTGCTCGCATTTATTTTCACACTGCTTCGGACGAACGGCTATCTGTTCAATTTCAAGGAATACGATATGCTTATGTCCCTGCCCTTCAAATCGAGCACAGTCGCAGCGTGCAAGTTTTTATATATGTATATAAAGAACCTGCCGTGGTATCTGAGCATTTCGGTTGCGATGCTCGCGGGATACGCATATTTTGCGAAGCCGAGCATTTTTGCCTATCCTGTCTGGATAGTGCTAACCTTTGTCCTGCCGCTTATCCCGATGCTCGTCGCGTCGTTTATCGGTTTTCTTATAGCGAGAGTCAGCGCGGGATTCCGCAAGACCAACATAATGCAGACCGTTCTGACGCTGGCTTTTGTCATGCTGTGCTTCTCAGCCAGGTTTATACTTGAGGATATGTTCCGCAACGACAAGGTTGAAGACACGCTCAAAGCGGTTTCGTCCGCTACCGGCAACGCTGCGAAATACTATCTTCCCGCAGGCTGGTTTTCGGACGCGGTGACAAAGCTGTCATTTTCAGACTTTTTCCTGCTTACGGCTATAAGCGTTGCGCTGTTCTGTCTGCTGTTCTTTATAGTCGGCAGGTCGTACAGAAATATCAACTCCGCGCTTAAATCACACGCGGCAGCCAGAAAATACAAGATGTCCTCTCAAAAGCAGAAGAGCCTTGTAAATACAATCGCCTACAAGGAATTCAAACGCATGACGGGCTCGACGAACTATCTTGTAAACTGCGCGTTAGGTGAACTGCTCGCAGCGATTCTGGGCATAGTTACACTTGTTTTTGGCTTTGATAAGATTATTGCAAAGATAACTCAGGACGCCCCGCTGGACGCTTCAATGCTCGCGCCTGCGATACCGTTTATCATATATTTCTTAATCGGTATGGTGGCTACAACCGTTTGCTCGCCGTCGCTCGAGGGAAAGAATTACTGGATTATTCAAAGTCTCCCGATAGCCAAAGAAACGGTTTACAAGGGAAAAATGCTGTTCAATATGTACCTGACGGTCCCGTTTATGACGTTTTCAACAGTCTGCCTTTGCATATCGGCAAAGGTCTCGCCTGTCAACACTCTGCTGTATCTCGTGCTGGGCTTCGTGCTCTGCGCGTTCTCAACAGCGTGGGGCTGTGTGTGCGGCATAAAGCACATGCGCCTTGACTGGGAAAATGAAATTGAGGTAATAAAGCAGGGCACGGGCGTTATGATATACCTGCTGCCGAATATGTTCGTCGCTATGGGCGTGTGCGCACTGTCGGTTTACCTCGGCACAAAAATCAATCACAGCGTTCTCGCACTCGGATTTATAGCGATAGTATCACTGATGGCGGCCCTGAGCTACAGATATGCTTTGAAGCTGGCAAAACGCAGTTTTTGACGTTCAAACAGGAGCCGTTGAAATCCGAGAACAGATTACGGAGTTGAAAGGCTCTGTCGTGAATTTAATTCTGCGCAAAGGTCCGCAGAGTCGGATTATGACACCGGAGGATTGGAAATACATTTCTTGCTTCTGAAAGATATGTAATAACAAATAAAAAACACCCCCGAAGCTTTT
>JAEEUJ010000085.1 GCA_016290515.1 Clostridiaceae bacterium | reverse complement strand
CTTCATCAGCGCGTCGAAAAGCTGTTCGTACGGACTGTAACGGGCAAGGTCGCCCTCAAAAGGATACGGTATACTCTCTTTGAAAAGCAGGTGAAAAATCCAGTAAGCCAGAAAGCCGCAAGCGCCCACACATAAAAATATGAGGGCGTTGTGGCTTATCTTTTTTGAATTGTAGTTTTTTCCGTACAGCCCGAATATCGCCGAAAGCGCCGCAAAAACCGCAAAGGCGGCAACGCTGCACGAGATAAACAGAGTCATGGTATCAGCCTATAAAATCAACAAATTCCGAAACGTCTTTTCTGACCTTTTCTCTTAATTCATAGCCGTCAACGGCGTAACCCGTTGCAACGACAAGTCTTACCTTCTCGCTCTTTGAAAGACCGAGTGCGTTCGAAAGCTTCTTTTCGTCAAACCAGCCCAAAATACAGGTCTGAAGTCCGAGGTCGGTCGCCTTGAGCGTGTAGTATGAAACAGCCGCGCCGACGTCGAGCTGAGCAAATTTCTGAGAGCTTACCATCTCGGCAATTCCCGCCTTGAGCGTTGCGGGCTTCTCAACGAAAACGGTAAACGCGGGACAGTCCTCGGTGAATTTGTTTCTGCCCATAAGCTGAAGCGCGTCCTTGACAAATCTTGCCTTTTCGCCCGTAACGACGAAAAGCTTCCACGGCTGAGAATTGCACGCCGACGGTGTGAGCCTTACGGCCTTAACAAGCTCCTCAAGCTTCTCCTTTTCGACGGGTTTGTCCGAATAGCTTCGGCAGGACTGTCTTGTGTTGATAAGTTCATCAAATGAATATGCCATGGTTTTCTTCCTTTCTTTCTCTCCTCGCGAATATTATAAAACAAATTAGAATTATATGCAATATTTGTTTGCCTAATCATAAATAATGTGTTAAAATAAAGTGATATATTATACAGAGGTGAAAGCTATGTCAAAAAACAGTTTGTTCGACGGCTTTTCAATGCTCACCGAATTCTATGAAATCAAGACGGCTGACGGTTACTTCAACAGCCGTATGCGTGATACGGTGGCGTATTTCGACCTGTTCTTCCGCAAGGTCCCCGACAACGGCGGCTTTGCAATAATGGCAGGTCTCGAGCAGGTTATTGAATACCTGCAGAATATTGAGTTTACCGACAGCGACCTTGAATTTTTAAGAAGCAAGGGCGTCAGTGAGGAATTCCTGAGCTATCTTAAGGATTTCAGGTTTGCCTGCGACGTGTGGGCAATTCCCGAGGGTACGCCGATATTCCCCAACGAACCGATTATCAAGGTCAGAGGTCCCGTAGTTCAGGCGCAGCTTATCGAAACCGCACTTCTGATGCTCATAAATCAGCAGAGCCTTATCGCTACCAAGGCGAACCGTCTTGTCAGAGCCGCGAGAGGCACGACCGTAGCGGAATACGGCACGCGCCGCGCTCAGGGTTCAAGTCAGGCGATACTCGGAGCGAGAGCTGCGTACATAGGCGGCTGTTCAATGACCTCGGGCATAATTCCCGAAAAGGACTTTGACATACCGGGCGTTGATACGATGATTCACTCGTGGGTTCAGATGTTCGACTCGGAATACGAGGCGTTCTGCGAATATGCGCGCCGCTACCCCGACGACTGCTCTCTGGTTGTCGATACCTACGACACGATACGCTCGGGTATTCCCAACGCGATAAGGGCGTTCAACGACGTGCTTCTGCCGATGGGCAAGAGGCCGTCAAGCATAAGAATAGACTCGGGCGACATAACCTATCTGTCAAAGAGAGCGCGTAAGATGCTCAACGAGGCGGGTTATCCCGACTGCGACATTATGGCGTCGAATTCGCTTGACGAGCACCTTATAAACGATATGGTTTCGCAGGGAGCCAAAATTGACTGCTTCATAGTCGGCGAACGGCTGATAACCTCCGCTTCGTCTCCCCTGTTCAGCGGTGTTTATAAGCTGAGCGCAATAGAAAAGGACGGACAGATAATTCCGAAAATCAATCTTTCCGAGAACGTAAGCAAGATTACAATACCCTCGTCAAAGATGGTTTACAGGCTCTTTGATATGAATTCGGGCAAGGCGATAGCCGACGTTTTAACTCTCGACGGCGAGGAAATTGACGAGTCGAAGCCCTACACGCTGTTCGACCCTGACTTCACCTGGAAGCGCAAGGAAATAGAATCCTTCGTCGCCCGTCCGCTGCTTGTCCCGATATTCGCAGGCGGCAAATGCGTTTATACGCAGCCCTCGCTTGACGAAATACGCGAGTACTGCTCGGAGCAGATTGACACACTCTGGGACGAGGTCAAGCGTTTTGAGAATCCGCACAAGTATTATGTAGACCTTTCAAACGACCTCTGGAAAATAAGAAACGATTTAATTGAGCAATATAAAGGAGTAACGAAATGAATATATGGCATGATATCGACCCCAAAAGAATTACACGCAAGCAGTTCGACGCGGTAATCGAAATAAGCAAGGGCAGTAAAATGAAGTACGAGCTCGACAAGGAAACGGGCTTCTTAAGACTTGACCGCGTGCTCTACACCTCAACGCACTACCCGGCAAACTACGGCTTCGTTCCGCTGACCTACGCCGAGGACAACGACCCGCTTGACGTTCTCGTGCTCTGCTCTGAGCCGATAGTTCCGATGACGCTGGTTACCTGCTATCCGATAGGCGTTATCTCGATGCTCGACTGCGGTATGCCGGACTACAAGATAATTGCAATTCCGATTAACGACCCGAACTATAACGAGTACAAGGATATCTCTCAGCTCCCCGAACACGTTTTCCAGGAGATGAAGCATTTCTTCACAGTATATAAGGAACTTGAAAACAAGACAACCGACATCGACGAGGTCAAGGGCGTTCTGTCGGCGGTTGACATAGTAGAGGATTCCATCAAGAGATACAAGGAAAAGTTCAAAAAATAAAGGATTGTAAAAATGAAAAACCAAGCAGCAAAAATATTCTTTATAGTGATGCTCTGCATCGTTATTATCAGCGGCACCGTAGCGGTCATTAAGGACGGCGGCAAGGACAAGCCGTCAAAGGTTACCGAGAGCACCACTCTCGCCGAGGAAAGCACGACCCAAGAGGCAAAGCCTGCAGTCAGCGTCAACTTCCTTTCGGTCGGCGACAATCTGATACACGACGGTATCTATGAGCAGGCAAACAGACGTGCAGGCGGCAACGGCTACGATTTCTCGCTTTGCTACGAGAATATAGCCGAGAAGGTTTCGGCGGCTGACGTCGCGACAATAAATCAGGAGACGATTATCGCAAAGAGCTATCAGCCTTCAGGCTATCCGCTCTTCAACTCGCCTCACGAGGTCGGCGACGAAATAGTCAAGGTAGGCTTCGACGTTATCGCGATGGCGAACAACCACATGATAGACAAGGGCGCAAAGGGCCTTGCGGAAGCTATCGAATACTGGGACTCACAGCCGGTTACACGCACGGGCGCGTACAAGAACAACGACGATTTATATAAGGTTGAATATATCGAGTCCAACGGTATGAAAATCGGTCTTGTAGGCGTTACGCAGTACACCAACGGCCTTTCACTCCCCGCGGACAGCGAGCTTAAAATCATTTACTCGGCTGACGAGGACGTTATCAAAACAAAGATTGAAAACGCCAAAAAAGAGTGCGATATGGTGCTTGTCAACGTCCACTGGGGCAACGAGTATCAGACCACGCCGACCGACGATCAGCGCAACCTCGCCAAAAAGATGGCAAACTGGGGCGCCGACGTTATAATCGGCCACCATCCGCACGTTATTCAGCCCGTTGAGTTTATAACACGCGACGACGGAACGAAGGTGCTTGTCGCCTTCTCGCTGGGCAATTTCATTTCTCAGCAGAACACACCCGCGAGAGTTGTCGGCGGTATGCTCACCTACACGGTTACCAAGAACTACGACACAAATACGCTTGAAATCAGCAACGTGGTATTCAACCCGACAGTTACACACTACGTCCGCGGCGTTGACGACGTAAGAGTTTATCTTCTTTCGCAGTACAACGACACGCTTGCCGCAAAGCAGGCTTCAAGGCTTTCACAGTCCAATTTCAGCGTTTCGTATATCAACGATTTCGTCAGCGGTATTATTGACCCACAGTTTTTGAACAAATAATATGTTTTACAGAATTACCGACAAGTTAACAGAAATTGAAGCCTCCGGATTTGACTCGCAGTATCTCACCGCAGGCTATATCAGCCGCGAGGAGCTTATTTCGTGCGGCGAGGGCTTCGGCTTTTCGCAGTCGACTATACAGTCGTGTCAGACTGTCAGCACGCATTTCCGCTCGGGAGTTGAGGTCTATGACGAATACACCTTCACGGAGCTTCGCATAGCCGATATCATAAACACCGACAGATATGATTGCGTTGCACTGTACGTAGCGAAAAATCTGATAATAGTAGTTGACGTTGAGGACTCTGACTTCTCGACGAGAAACAAGTTTATGTCGGCGGTCAAGAAGTTCCCCGCTTCGACGCTGACGCTTGAAAAGATACTTGCCGCCTTTCTTGACGCGCTTACCGCCAACGATACGCGCTTCCTCGAGGAAAGAGGCAATGAAATAGCCGAGCTTGAGGGCGACGTGCTCAAGGACAACACCGACAACGATTTCAGCCTTGACCTGCTCGCGCTGAAAAAGGATATGCTCGTAATGCACAACTACTACGAGCAGCTTATAGATATCACGGAGGCGCTGGAGGAAAACGAAAACAGCATTTTCGACAGCGAGGACCTGATGTATATCTCGAATATCGCCAATAAGATTGTAAGGCTGCGTGAGGACGTAGACAGCCTTTCGAGTACTATAAATCACCTTCAGGACGCTTATTCGTCGTCGCTTGACCTTAAGCTCAATCACACTATGAAGGTGTTTACGGTACTGACGAGTATTTTCTTCCCGCTGACAATCATTACGGGCTGGTACGGAATGAACTTTCATTTTATGCCCGAGCTTGCGTGGAAGTACGGCTACATTTACGTGATAGCTCTTTCGGTAATTGTTGTTGCGGTGCTGATGCTAATCGGCAAGAAAAAGAAATGGTATTAAAATACCTTTGCGAAGGTCGGCGACTGACTGTCCGCCATTCTTCGTAAACTGTTTATATTTTCATACAGCAGCTCCTTAAGCTCCCCGGTATCGTCGGTACCGAGGAGCTTTTCTATTTTTGAGTAATTAAGGCTGATATCGTACATTTCCTCGGAATAGAGATAAAGCTCAAACCTGTCCCTGCAGTTTTGCCATATTCCGACGGAGAGCGAAACGGGCGTTTGGTAATCGCCGCCGTTTTCACTCTCTATTATTTCAAGTCCCGCTTCGAGTCCGCTTATCATTTTTCCGGTGCTTTTGCAAACGTCAAAATAAGAATACACCGCGACGCTCAGCGCCAGCAACGCCAGCGCAAGGCTTATCGCAAGTCTTTTCATACGCTCTCCTTTTTAATCAGAAATGAGTTTCCGTCCTTATCAAGTGTGAGAAGCATTACCTCGGAAACGTCGGCGTTATGGCCTCTGAGGAGCTTATCAAGGCGTTTGCGGTCGCAGGCGCAAAGGCTCATATTGTTTTCTATCACTCTGCCGTCGGATACGATAACGTACGGCATCGTGACCTCTTTTGTCGAGTAGTCCATATTCTTATTCTTCACACCTGTCTCCCCTGCCTTAAGCATCACGCTCAGCGAACCGTCGGTCTCAACTACCGCATACTGAACGGTTGAAATATCGAACACGTCCTTTTTGCGAAGCTCTTCGAGAAGGTCGTCTGTCGTCATACGAAGGCTTTTGAGTTGCGACTGGTCAAGCTTGCCGTCCTTTATAAGAATTATCGAGTTGCCCTGTAGCAGCTGACGGAATTTAATGCTCTTAAGGCTTATTACAGACGTCAGCATTTCAAGGCTGACTATCAGCAGAACGGGCACTATCATACTTGAAAGAGGAATAGAAACGTCCTGCATGGGGATTGAGAAAATCTCCGACAGAAGAAAGGTCACAACCAGCTCGGCAGGCTGCATCTGCCCTATCTGCCGTTTACCGAGCAGCCGCATTGAGAACGTTATCATTACATAGATTATGATTGCCCTGAAAACAAAAATAAGCACATTATCACCTTTATTATATTTCACCGCCGATAATTGAATATACCGAAAAAATCAGGCAATACCAAAATCGGTGATACTATGGAAAATACGGAAATAATTTCGTGTTCGGTTTATAAAAACGAAGCACGTCTGAGAGAAGTGTTCGGTTCAAGCTTCGATATACTCTATAAAATTACGGATATCGGCGGCAATAAGCTTATGTTTGTTATGGCTGACGGAATGTGCGACAACCTGCTGGTAAGCGAACAGGTTTTAGGACCGATACTGAAAAGCAACCGTCTGCCTTCGTCGCCCGACAGACTGATTGAATACATCAGCCTGAATATTGTTTCGGGACTTGATCAGAACAAGGCGTTCACCTTCACAAAGGTCTGCGAAGACGTGCTGTCGGGGCTTGTATGCATGTTCGTTGACGGTGTTGATTACGCTGTCTGCTTCGGCGTTCAGGGCTTTCCGAAAAGAAACGTTGACGAAGCGCAGACCGAGGTTGACGAGCGAGCCTCCCACGAAGCGTTTTGTGAGAATTTCAAGGACAACGCCGCGCTTTTAAGACGGCGCATACGCTCGCCCGAATTAAAGCTTGAGCTTATCACGGCGGGTACGACGAGCAAAACGCGGATCTGCATCTGCTACCTTGAAGGCAGGGCAAAGCCCGAAACGGTTGAGCTGATTAAGAAACGCATTGAAAATTCAAAGCTTGACACGGTTTTCGGCGCAGGTTATATAGGCGAATTTCTGTCGAGCAGCCGCTTCTCCTTTTTTCCTACCCTCGGCACAACCGAGCGCCCCGATATAGCCGCAGCGAAAATGTCGGAGGGCAGAATTCTGATTATAACCGACGGCACGCCGTTTGCGATTATTGCGCCGTATCTTTTCTCTGAAAGCTTTCAGACGATGGACGACTACAGCTTTCGTCCGTTTTACGCCGCGATTACACGGCTGATTAAGTACACGGCGTTTTTTATCTCGGTTTTTCTGCCGTCAATATATATCGCGGTTTGCACGTTTCACCACGAAATACTGCCCGTTTCAATGCTCTACGATATTGCCGTTCAGGAGGCTATAACGCCGTTTCCCGTTATGTTCGAAACAATGTTTATACACTTTGTTTACGAGATTGTGCGCGAGGCGGGAGTGCGTATGCCGAAGGCTGTCGGCAACGCCGTAAGTATAGTCGGCGCGCTCGTCATAGGTCAGGCGGCCGTCGATGCGGGACTTATCGCCGCGCCTATGCTGATTATTATGGCGCTGTCGGCTATTTCGTCGTTCATAGTCCCCTCGCTTTATCAGAGTGTGGTTTTCCTGCGCTTTGCATTTATGACGGTAGGCGGAGTGTTCGGCTTTTACGGTATAGTGATAGGCTTTGCAGCGGTGCTTATCAACAGCTGCTGGGCTTCGCCGTACGGCGTGCCGCTGTCGGCGCCCGTTGCGCCGTTTTCGCTTAAAGCTATGCGCGACACGTTTCTCAGGTTTTCCTGGAAAGAACTGTCAAAGCGCAATTTCAATATAAACTCAATGGAGAGATAAATGAACTCTAAGGGACAAATCAGCGCAGTTCAGTTGTTTATGCTTCTGTCGGTTTCACGGCTTCTGTCAACGCTTACCTTTGTGCCGTCGTTTGGCTTTGAGGCAGGCGTTTCGGATTATATTATTGCCACGCTCATAGGCGGCGCGCTGACGTGGATTGCCTGCATTCCGCTTTTTGTCTTTTTGAAAAACGGTGAAGAAAAAAGCCTTGTTCACGGGAACAAAGCTTTAAGCATATTGTATTGCGTTTTCTTTTTATTCTCAACCGTGTTCGTACTCTTAAGGCTTCGGCTGTTCGTTTCGTCGGTGTTTTTCAAAACAGAGGGGTATCTGTTCTTTACGGTGATGACGGTTGCTGCGCTCTGCTACTGCGCATCATTTTCGCTCGAAGCTCTCGCAAGAGCAGGCTCAATATCGTTTGTGTTACTGTGCGCCTCGCTGGTAATTATCTTTTCAGCGCTCAAAGACAGTCTTGATATTAACAATCTCTCCCCCGTCTTTTACTACGGCGCTTCGCCCGTTGTAAAGCTCGCGCTCGGTGTGCTCGTGCGTTCAAGTGAGCCGG
>JAEEUJ010000004.1 GCA_016290515.1 Clostridiaceae bacterium | reverse complement strand
CAGACACCCTTGATATATTCAAAGAGTGCGCTGGGGTGAAGCGGGTCGCCGGGGTCAAACAGCGCTATATAATCGCCGGTTCACATATCAATCCAGGCGTTTGTATTTTCGGAAATACCGCCGTTTTTCTCAAGCTTCTCATATTTGATACGCTTGTCGCTTTTTGCAAGCTTGTTAACGTATTTGCCCACGTATGTGTGTTCGTCGTCGCTGCCGTCGGCAAGGCAAAGTTCCCATTTTGCATAGGTCTGATTAACTACGGAATCAATCATTTCCTTAAGCAGCGTTTCGGGCGTATTGTAAAGCGGAACAATAATGCTGAAGGTTATGTCCCTGTCAAATACTTCCTTTTCCTCTTTTTTTCTCTGCTTATCGGTTATGAGATTGAACGCGTCACAGTTGTCTGCAACGTAGTGGCTGACGGGCTGCTTTCTGAAGAATATTCTTTTTACCGTAGCCTTAAGACCGTTGCGCTTAAAGAAATAGTACGCTTTTATAAAAAGCAACCAGAGGCTTGAAATTGCGCGAATCGGCTTTGTGATCTTCCAGCTTGTCGAAGTGCGAAGCTGATGTACCTCGTCGCTTAAAGCGGAGATGCGGCTGCTCTGGCGCGAAAGAGTTGTGTTGAGCTTTGAATTATTCTCGGCGAGTATCTTGTTTTCCTTGGTTAACTCGTCGATACGCTGCTGCAGCTCTTCCGTTGTTTTCTGTGTAATTTCCTTTTCCATTTACTTTACCTCACTCGGCGGGATTGCCGGCCGTAAGCTTGTATTTTTCACAGACCTCGTTGGTAGGTCCGTCCATAATTATATTGCCCTTTGACAGCCAAACAACGCGGTTGCACAGACGCTCAATCTGTTCAAGCGAGTGTGAAACGATAATAACCGTCGTGCCGCCGCTCATCATATCGGAAATTCTCTTTTCGCATTTCTGCTGGAAAAGGAAGTCGCCGACCGACAGTATCTCGTCAACAATGAGTATGTCGGGATGCGTGATTGTCGCTATCGAGAAGCCGAGTCGCGCTACCATACCCGAAGAATAGTTCTTGATAGCTACGTCCATAAAGTCGCGAAGCTCGGCGAAGTCGATAATCTCGTCCATTTTCTCGGTCATCATCTGCTTTGAGAAGCCGAGCACCGAACCGTTAAGAAAAACGTTTTCTCTCGCTGTCAGATCGAAGTCGAAGCCTGCACCAAGCTCGATAAGCGGGGAAATCGAGCCTTTGACCTCGGCTGTACCCGTAGAGGGGCGCAGTATGCCCGAAATGACCTTGAGCATCGTGCTCTTGCCCGAACCGTTGAGTCCGACTATGCCGACAACTTCACCTTTTTTTATGGTGAGGTTGATATTTTTAAGCGCATAAAACTCCTCAAACTGAAGCTGATGCTTGGCAAGTCTGATAAGATATTCTTTTATGCTGTCAACGCGTTCCTTGGACATATTGAAGCGCATACTGACGTCTTTTAATTCGATAATGTTTTCCACAGTAACGCCTCCTTAAATGTAAAGAATGAATCTGTCCTGCTGCTTCTTGAACATCACAAGGCCTATGCCTAAGAATGTGAATGCAAACAGCAGGCAGATGATATGCGAGTTAAGGCTCGGAATTGTACCGTACATAACTACGTCCCTGAAATAGGTGACGTAGTGGAACATCGGATTAAGCTTCATAACCGGCAGAAGTCTTTCGGGGAGGACCTCAACCGGATAGATAACGGGAGTCAGATACATCCACGCAACCGTCCATACAGAGTAGAGGTGTCCGATGTCTCTGAAAAAGACGTTGACGGACGAGAGTATCAGGCTCATACCCAAGCTGAAGATAAGCGTGCAAACCATCGGGAAGAAGAACAGAAGCGCCGTAAGATGCACGGGCATTCTGACTATCAGTATAACGACGATAAGCGCGAAGCACGAGAAGAGCATATTCACGAACGCGAACAGGCACTTTTCAAGCGGGAAAATATACTTGGGTATATAGACCTTTTTAATCAGCGAAGCGGCGTTGATAACCGAGGTCAGCGAGCCCGACGTTGCCTCGCTCATAAAGTTGAATATAAGCGAACCCGTCAGGTAATAAACGATGAAATAGTCAATCTTGAATTTGAAGATGTTAGAGAAAACCGCGTTTATAACCAGAGCCATCAGCAGGGGGTTGAGTATGCTCCACAGAAAGCCCAGAAAGCTTCTGCGGTACTTTACCTTGAGGTCTCTCGTTATCAGGTTACCCAGCAGATAACGGTATTTACGGAAGCCCTCGTAGGTCTGACGTCACTTTTTGGCATAGCCGAAAATAAATACGATAAGCCCGACGGCGAGAAAAACGCTCATTGAAATAATGAGGATTAACTCGATATTGAGCTTATCTCCGATTGTCATCAAAAATTCTTTCATATAGCTGCATCACCAATAAAGTATTTATTTACATAATATAACAACTTAAAATATATCATATTAAAGCGTTTATGTCAAATTGACGGTTTCTGTTGATAATTGCGGTAAAATGTGATAATATACTTTGCGTGAGTAAGGGGAAACAGGTGAAACTCCTGTACGGGCCCGCCGCCGTGAGGCGCAAAAATGCTTTTTCTTGCCCGAAGCCACAAATTCGGGGACAAGCCATTGAAGCGAATGCTTTGAGAAGGTGAAAAAGTGCGCCGAGTCGAAATACCCTGCCGCGGACAAATCTCCGTTATGACTGCGAGCGCCGGTCGGAGATAATAATTATTAACAGGAGAAAAGACTATGACAATGACAAAATTCACTAAGATTCTGTCAGTACTCCTCTGCCTTGCGCTTGTTGTGGCAATCGCAGTATTTGCAACGGGATGTGCTAACAAGAAAACCGAAGAGCCCTCAACCACGGCTGCTCCCGCAACAACCGAGGCTGCTGCCGAAGGTGTGACCGAACTCGGTCAGGGCGAAAAGAAATTTACCTTTATTGCCAAGGATAAGGACGGCAAAGAGACCACTTTCCTTATTTCCAGCGACGCCGCAACAGTAGGCGCAGCTCTTCTTGACAACGGACTTATCGCAGGCGACGAGAGCGACTATGGCCTTTATGTAAAGACTGTTAACGGCACTACTCTCGACTACGACGCAGACAAGATGTACTGGGCGTTCTATGTTGACGGCGCTTATGCCGAAAAGGGCGTTGATGCAACGGAAATCGTTGACGGCGCAACCTACAGCTTTGTAGCGACAGAAGGCTGATTTTGAAAGGCTCAATGAAGCTTAACATAAAGGAAATTGCGCTTTTTGGCATGCTCGGCGCATTGATGTATGCGTCAAAAATTGCGCTGGAATTTCTGCCGAACGTGCATCTGATTGCGGTGTTCATCACTGCCGAAACTGTGGTTTACCGCAAAAAGGCGCTGTACCCCATTTACACCTTTATATTACTGACCGGACTGTTAAACGGTTTCGGTATATGGTGGTGGCCGTACCTGTATATCTGGGCGGTGCTCTGGGGAGCGGTAATGCTTCTGCCGAAGGACATGCCCGAGAACGTTGCGCCGTTTGTATATATGTGCGTATGTGCGCTTCACGGACTGCTGTACGGCACGCTTTACGCTCCGTATCAGGCGCTTGCATTCCATCTCGATTTTCACGGTATGCTTGCGTGGATAGCCGCGGGACTGCCTTACGACGCGATACACGGACTGAGCAATTTCTTCTGTGCGATGCTTGTTTTACCGCTTGTAAAGGTGATGAAGCAGGCACAAAAGCTGGTAATAAACTAATAAAAAAGGACACTTAAAAAAGGACACCGCAAGGTGTCCTTTTTGTTGTTGATAGGTATTTTACTGCTTTCTGAATTTTGCCTTGAATACGCCCTTGGGATCCTTGATTAACAGTATCGCAAGCCAGGCAATAAGTCCTATTGCGACTACCGTTACGCCGAGAAGCGAATCGTTGAGAATGTCGGCAAAGCTCTGATTGAAATACTCAGTTTTGAGCTCGGCATACTCAAACACAAAATCCATAAGCCACATAAGTGAAGCGCCCCAGTAGATGAGCGAAAGTGTACCCAGCTTGTAGCTGTCGCGCTTATCACAGGAATACCATACGACGGTCGCGCAGATTGCTGCGATAATCGTAATAAGTAATGTCATTGATTATACCTCCTGCGAAAGGGCCTTCTTAACGCTTGCGAGCTTAGCCTGAGCTGCAGCGCAGATAATGCCCCAGAAGGCAGTTACGCTGATTGCCATCGATACACCGACGGTTGCCATTTCGTGCAGCATTTCCGCGGTATCCTCGGGATCGGCCATCGCCGTCAGGAAGGGCGGGAAGGGTACAACCTCACCGTGCCAGAAGTGCTCAAATGCAAGCAGCAGAACGCCGCCCCAGAGAAGGCCCATCAACCAGCTGAGTCTCTTGGACCAGGTGATGTTGGCTTCGGCCTTGGGAGCATCGTTGCCGTTTGCAAGCTTGGGAGCCGAAATTTTCTGCTCGTGCTTCTTGGCTGCGAGATAAGCGGCGGTAACGGCTACTGCCTCAACAGCGGGAACAACAAAACATGCCATAGTAGAATCCTCCTTTTGTTTTATGCTGAAATTATATAATTTTAAGCTTTCGTTATACAAGCCCCCAAGGGGGATAGTTAAATCGTCTTTTTCACACGCAAACGGACAAGACAGATTATGTAAACGATTGTACTCAATCCCCATGTTATCGGGTAAATCCAGCAGGTCAGCCGTATGTCGTGATAGACCTGACCTATTGTGGTGAAAACAAGTACTCTGACCGCGCACCAGCAGACGAGCATTACGACTGTCGGAATAATCGGTTTGCCGACGCCGCGCATTATGGACGCGGTTACGTTCGAGAAGCCCATAAGGAAGAAGAACAGCGCCGTAACCCTTGCGCGCATTACGCCGTAATAGACAACCTCGGGCTCTGAATTGAACGCACTTATGAGGCTCGGCGCGGCTATGAAAATAACTACGCCTATAAGCTCAATGAGTATCACCGTACACAGCAGACCGAAGGCTATGCCCTTACGCATTCTGTCCTTCTTGCCCGCGCCGAGATTCTGCGAAATATAGGTTGACATCGCCAGCGAGAACGAGGTGACGGGCAGAAATGCGAAGCCCTCGACCTTGACGTAAGCACCGATGCCCGCCATGGCGAGCGAACCGAACGAATTGACGTACGACTGTATGAGAATGTTGGCGACGTCGATTATACAGTTCTGAAGCGCGGTCGGAAGACCGAATTTTATGATTTCGCGGACTATCGGAGCGTGAAGACGGACTTTTTTAAGCTCAATTTTGATTACCTCATCGGATTTCATCAGTCTGCGAAGCGAAAGGAACATACTCAGGAATTGGGACAGTATTGTGGCAAGCGCCGCGCCCTCAACGCCCATTTTGAAAACGCCGATGAAGAAAACGTCGAGAAAAACGTTTGTAACCGAGCTTATTATCAGGTACATAAGCGGGTGCTTTGAGTCGCCGCTTGCCTGAAGGATACCGACAAGAGTGTTGTACATAATTAATCCCGTACAACCCGCAAAATAAACGCGAAGATATGCAGATGCCTCGCTGAAAACGTCGCCGGGAGTGTCGATAAGACGCAGCATGAACGGCGAGAAGCAGACACCTAAAAATGTAATCAGCGCCGACAGAATTATACCCATAGCAACCGCGGTATGCACGGACATCGTGGTTTTTTCGTCGTCTTTAGCGCCGATGTACTTGGATATGACTATTCCCGCGCCTATGGAAAAGCCGAAGAAAAAGCCGATAACCAGAAATACCAGCGTGCCTGTCGAGCTGACTGCGGCAAGGGCCGTACGGCCTATCATGTTGCCGACTATCAGCGAGTCAACCGTGTTATAAAGTTGTTGGAAAAGCTGACCGATGAAAATGGGAATTGCGAACTTTATTATTTTGCTGTATATGCTTCCCTCGGTCATCAGATTGACTGACTTGTTCTGAGTAACCATATTGCCTCTGATTACCGCCGTAATCCGGCGGTAATTCCTTGTTTTTTAGTCGATAATTACTGTTGTTATTGTGTTCCAGGGAACCTCTATGCTCGGGAGCTTTTTGCCGTCGTAGGTCGTTGCGAGAGACTGCTTGTCGTCGGTCGTGACGACGGTCATGTGCTTACCCTTTACGTCGAGTTTGACAGTTCTCCAGTCGCCCTCGTTGACTATTACGATTACGACCTTGTCGTCGGGCGTAAGGAACGCCGCCGAGCTCACACGGTAGAAGGTTTTCTGACGCTTCGGGTCGTTTTCCCAGGTAACGCTCAGGTCGGTTTCGGTGACTAAGGTTGACATATTCTCGCTGACCTTCAGCAGCTTTGAACCGGTCGGAACGAACTTTGAAAAATGCGCCATCGCATTGTAACGTGAGCAGACTGAATACTCGGAAAAATCGTCGTTTGCGCAGATAAGTCCGTCGCAGTAATTCCTGCCGTCGTCAGCGGTTCCGTCCTGATTGACGGCAACCCAGTTCGACCACGAATCCACATGCGATTGCTCGGTGTCGTTGGCAATAACGCGCGCCATAAGCACGGCCGAAGCGACGTCGTTTATGTCGTGCCAGCAGGGGATTTCACACCATTCCGTCATATCGACGCGAAGGTCCGGATATTTCGTGTCAACGTCCTCGCCGAGAGCCTGCTTGAGCTTTACGTAAACGTCGGTCCAGTAGCTGTGATATGCCAGCGAGCCGAGATTCTTTTTAATCGTTTCGTCAGCGGTAAGACGCTCGAAATACTCGTCCGTCAGCGCTGAAACCTCGCCGCTTTCGGGCGCCATAAGTTTGACGTCAAGACCTCTTTCCTCTATACCCTTTGCGAAGAGCTTCATAAGCTCGATTACCTCGTCGGGCTCGTAGTGACAGCCCTCCTGACCTACCCAGTCGCCGCCCCACGACCATTGCGGTTCGTTGACGGGCGAGATGAATTTTACGGGTATGCCGTCGGCTATAAAATGCTCGGTAATAGTAAGGAAATAATCGACGAAATCGTCATAGCAATCCTTTCTGAGATTGCAGGTGTTTTCCTCGAAGCTGCCCGAGGCAAGCCCTGATTCGGTGAAGCTGTAATGCGGTGAATTGGCAAAGAGCACGACCGTGTCAATACAGCCGTATTCAAGGCTTTTTCTGAGAAATGCGTAGGCGTTTGCATCGCGGGTGAAATCGTATTCCCATTCGCCCGTTTCGGGGTTACGGACATAGAAACTTTCCGCCCTTCTCCACGGGTTTGAGGTGCGCTCGTTTTCGTCAAAACCGCCGCCTATATTGTAGCGGTAAATGTTGAGCGCAAGTCCGTCCTTTGAGAACAGAAGACCAGACAGCTCGTCCCTCGTCTTTTCGTCTGCAACGTTCTGACTCCACCAGCACGCAGATGTTCCCCAGCCGTAAACGGTTTTGATAACGTCCTTTTTGTTTACGCTGATTTTGTACTTTTTAACGTTCGGAACGAAGTTGTAAACGCACACTGCGCCAGCAGCTATAACAACCGCCAGCACGGCTGCGGTGATTGCGATTGCTTTTTTTGCGCCCTTTTTCTTTGCCATATTTTCACCCCGTAAAATAAGTTTGATTAATATTAACACATCAAATCTGCTTTTGCAATAAAAAGCATACCGCTCAACGCCATTTAGGAATGTGTTGTTTTAATTGACATAAGATACTCTTTGTAGTATAATTAGATTACTTATAATGGACTGCAATGTGCATTTGAAAATGTTTTTTTGTGAGGAACAGAGATGGAAGGCAAAAAGAGAGACTTTGAAGATATAGAAATCACCGACGCTTTAAGCGGTAAGAAGGGCAAGGTGTATAAGAATACCAATCCTCCCAAGGGCGGAATCAGAGGCAAATGGAAGAATATGAAAAAGTGGAAGAAGGCGGTAATTATTATCGTTGCCGTGCTTGTGCTTCTGTTACTTGCTGCGATTATCACTACCTGGGCGGTTTACAACAGCGGCTTCCGCAAGAACGTCAATGAGGACAACCTTGCGCTCAGCGAAACGCACGATTCCGGTATTTTCAACGTTGCCGTCTTCGGCGTTGACACGAGGGACAAGGACGCCTTTGACGGCAGAAGCGATACGATTATGATAGTCAGCGTTGACCGCAAGAACAAGACTGTCAAGCTGACTTCGATACTGCGTGACAGCTACGTCGAAATCGAAGGCCATAAGAATCAGAAGATAACCCACGCCTACGCTTTCGGCGGCGCAGAGCTGGCAATCAACACCATTAACCGTAATTTCAAAATGAATATTACGGATTACGCGACAATCAACTTCTACAAAATGGCCGAGGCTATCGATATACTCGGCGGTATTGATATTGAGATTACCAAGTCCGAGATGGAGCAGATTAACTCCGAGGCTCTCGGCGGCACACAGAAGGGTGCGGCGCTCGTGAACAGCTACGGACCCGTTCACCTTGACGGCGATCAGGCGACTATATTCTGCCGTCTGCGTAAGCAGGATTCCGACGAGGCGCGCGCAAACCGTCAGAAGATGGTTATCAATGCGCTTCTCGCTCAGGCGAGAAAGGTCAGCCCGGCTAAGTACCCGGAGGTAGTCAAGGCTATTATGTCGCTGTGCGAAACCTCGCTTACCTTCTCGGAGGTCATGAGCTTCGTTCCGATGATTAACGAGGAAATCAACTTAGAGGCGATTACCGTGCCCGGCGAGCCCGAGAATGCCGTGGGCGGCATTTACGACGGCGCGTGGGTATGGAGATACGACCTTGAGGAAGCCACAAACAGAATTCATATGTTTATCTACGGTGAGCTTCCGTCGGCGGATTATTCGGCCTCGTCTTCCGGCTCATCCAAAACAAAGACGACAACCACAGCTGCAAACAAGAATAACGGTAACACTTCCGACAACAGCCGTAACGGCGACGGTACGATAGTAATAAAGGGTGACGGTTCGTCCGGCAATTCGGAGAACACGACGGCACCCGAAACGACAACCGCGGCGGTTACCGAGGCTGAGACTCAGGCCGAGACCACTACGCAGGCTCAGGTTACCGAGCGCGTACCCGAGGCTCAGACTCAGGCTGAGACCACGGCGGCTCAGACACAGCCCGAGCAGACACAACCTGCTGACGAAGGGAATTAATAAAATTCACATAAAAATTAAACGTGTTTGGAGGGAAACACTATGAAGGGTATTATACTCGCAGGCGGAGCAGGCACACGCCTTTATCCGTCAACATTGGCGGTATCAAAGCAGATTCTTACTGTCTATGATAAGCCGATGATTTATTATCCGATGTCAACGCTTATGCTTGCCAAAATCAGAGACGTTCTGATTATCTCGACACCGAGAGACATCTCCGATTACAAGGAGCTTTTCGGTGACGGCTCACAGTTAGGTATGAATATTCAGTACGCCGTACAGGACAAGCCCAGAGGACTTGCCGACGCGTTCATTATCGGCGAGGAGTTTATCGGCGATGACAGTGTTTGTCTTGTTCTCGGCGACAACATTTTCTACGGCTACGGTTTTTCCGAGCGTCTTGCCAAGGCAAGCGCAAGGGAAAAGGGCGCGACGATTTTCGGCTATCACGTAAGCAATCCCACCGCGTTCGGCGTTGTTGAATACGACAAGG
The DNA here is from genome assembly GCA_016290515.1 of Clostridiaceae bacterium. Classification (GTDB taxonomy): domain Bacteria; phylum Bacillota; class Clostridia; order Oscillospirales; family Acutalibacteraceae; genus Fimenecus. Next base: position 23,667 of record JAEEUJ010000004.1, on the reverse strand, counting down.
ACTGGAACGTTCTCTCAATTGAGGAGAAGCCCGAGCATCCGAAGTCAAACTACGCTGTTCCCGGTCTTTACTTCTACGATAACGACGTTATTGAAATAGCCAAGAACGTAAAGCCCTCCGCAAGAGGCGAAATAGAAATCACGTCCATCAACAACGAGTACCTTCGCAGAGGCACACTTAAGGTTGAGCTTTTCGGACGCGGTATGGCGTGGCTCGACACGGGTACTCACAGAGCGATGCTCGACGCCGCCAATTTCATTGAGGCGGTTCAGACCAGACAGGGACTCTACGTTGCCTGCCTTGAGGAAATTGCATACGCAAACGGCTTTATCAACCGCGACCAGCTTCTTGCTCAGGCTGATAAGCTCCACACTACCGAATACGGTCAGTATCTCTACAAGGTAGCGGGTAAGGCTGTAGATTGACGAGAGGTATAATATGAAAATACTGATTACAGGCTCTCACGGTCAGCTCGGCAACGAGCTTCAGACCATGCTAAGAACCGGCGAAGCGGGAATCGGCAGGATTTCCGACAAATATGCAGGCTGTGAGATTATTGCGGTTGACGTCGAGGACCTCGACATCACCGACACCGAAGCGGTTATGGCGTTTGTCGGTGAGAAGAAGCCCGACGTTATCATAAACTGCGCGGCTATGACCAACGTTGACGGCTGCGAAACGAATTTCGACGCGACTATGAAGGTCAACGCGATAGGCCCTCGCAATCTCGCGATGGCTGCCGAGAGAAACGGAGCAAAGCTCGTTCACGTTTCGACCGACTATGTTTTCAAGGGCGACGGTAACACGCCGCGTTGCGAATGGGACGAAACCGAGCCCAACACCGTTTACGGCAAGTCGAAGCTTCTGGGCGAAAAATACGTTGAGGAATTCTCGACGAGATATTTTATCCTGCGTACTGCGTGGCTTTACGGGCTTATCGGCAAGAACTTTGTAAAGACCATGAGAAGACTCGGTAATATGAACGACGTCACAACCGTTGTTGACGACCAGAGGGGAAATCCCACCAACGCAAACGACCTTGCCTATCACATTCTCAAGCTTGCGTTAACGGAAGAATACGGTGTCTATCACTGTACGGGTGAGGGCGAGTGCAGCTGGGCAGACTTTGCGGCTCTGATTATGGAGCTGTCAGGCTGCAAGGGTACGGTTGCAAAATGCACCACCGAGGAATACTCGGCAAAGTATCCCGCAGCGGCGCCCAGACCGCTTTACTCCTCGCTTAACAATCTTATGCTGAAATGCACTGTCGGCAACGAAATGAGAGACTGGCAGACAGCGCTGAAGGAATATATCATAAAATTAGACGAAATGGAGAAGGACCAATGAAAACTTATCTTGTAACAGGCGGCGCCGGTTTTATCGGCTCAAATTTCGTAATCTATATGCTTAACAAGTACGATGACGTTAAAATCATCAACGTTGATAAGCTTACCTATGCGGGCAACCTTGAGAACCTCAAGAGCGTTGAGAACAACCCCCGCTACAGCTTCGTTCAGGCTGACATTTGCGACAAGGAAGCCATCTCGAAGATCTTTAAGGAAAACGACGTTGACTACGTTGTCAACTTCGCGGCTGAAAGCCACGTTGACAGAAGCATCACCAACCCCGAGATTTTCGTTCAGACCAACGTTCTCGGTACTGTAAATATGCTTCAGTGCGCCAAGGAAGCCTGGCAGACGGGCGACGACGAGTACAAGGCGGGCGTCAAGTATCTTCAGGTTTCAACCGACGAGGTTTACGGCTCACTCGGCGCAGAGGGCTTCTTTATGGAGACCACTCCGCTCGATCCTCACAGCCCCTATTCGTCGAGTAAGGCTTCTGCTGACTTCTTCGTAAAGGCTTTCCACGACACCTACAAGTTCCCGATCAACATCACACGCTGCTCGAACAACTACGGTCCGTATCAGTTCCCCGAGAAGCTTATCCCTCTTATTATGAACAATACCCTTGCTCATAAGGAGCTTCCCGTTTACGGTGACGGCATGCAGGTTCGTGACTGGCTCTATGTTGAGGACCACTGCAAGGCTATCGATATGGTAGTACGCAACGGCGTTGACGGCGAGGTCTATAACGTAGGCGGCCACAACGAGAGACCGAACATCTTCATCGTAAAGACGATTATTCAGTACATCAAAGAAAACGTTGACCCCGAGGTTGGCGAGCACATGATCAAGTACGTCACCGACCGTAAGGGCCACGACAGACGTTACGGCATCGACCCGACCAAGATTAAGGAAGCTCTGGGCTGGTATCCCGAGACCACCTTCGAGGTTGGTATCAAGAAGACGCTCAAGTGGTATCTTGACAATATGGACTGGGTTAAGAATGTAACCAGCGGTGCATATCAGGATTACTACAAGAAGATGTACGAAAATAAATAATAAACTCAAATTCATACTCAAACCGTCTTCGGGCGGTTTGAGTTGTTGACTGTAAAGAGGTTTAATTATGGGCAAATTTAATTTTATCAAAACTCCTATCAAGGACGTATATGTTATCGAGCCTACGGTTTTCGGCGATAACAGAGGCTACTTTATGGAAACCTATCAGTATGAGGAATTCTGCGCAGGCGGCGTTGACGCCGTTTTCGTTCAGGACAATCAGTCCAAGTCAAAGCGCGGTGTGCTTCGCGGACTTCACTTCCAGACCGAGAACTCACAGGGCAAGCTCGTCAGAGTTGTCTCGGGTGAGGTCTTTGACGTTGCTGTTGATTTAAGACGTAACAGCGAGACCTTCGGCAAGTGGTACGGCGTTGTTCTTTCGGCTGAGAACAAGAAGCAGTTCTATATTCCCGAGGGCTTTGCTCACGGCTTTGTAGTGCTTTCAGGCGAGGCTGAATTCGTTTACAAGTGCACACGCTATTACGATCCCACTCACGAGGCGGGACTTATGTGGAACGACCCCGACATCGGTATCGAGTGGCCAATTCCCGACGATATGGAAATACTGCTTTCCGAAAAGGATAAGGTTCATCAGTCCTTTAAGGAATTCAAGGAGAAGAATACATTCTGATTATGACGGTTTCGGTTGCCCTCGCGGCTTATAACGGTGAAAAGTATATAGCCGGGCAGTTGCGCTCGGTATTGCCGCAGTTGTCCGGGGACGACGAAATTGTTGTGTCCCTCGACCCGTCAACCGACGGCACCCGTCAGCTTATCGAAGCTCTCGGCGACAGCCGTATCCGTATAGTTGACGGCGAGGGAAAGGGACTTATAAAGAACTTTGAAAACGCAATTAAGAATTGCAGAAACGATTTGATTTTTCTTTGCGATCAGGACGATATATGGCTTGAAAACAAGGTGCAAAGAGTTAAAGATGAGTTCAAAGCCGACGGAGATTTGCTTCTCGTTATGCACGACGCAAGAGTGACCGACGGTGAGCTTAACACGCTTAACGAATCATTCTTTGAGGTCAGGGGCACAAAAACGGGAATACTCAAAAACATAATCAAAAACTCCTATATGGGTTGCTGTATGGCGCTCAGAAGAGAGGCTCTTGATTACATTTTGCCGTTTCCCGAAAACCTGCCCATGCACGACCAGTGGATAGGTCTTATGTGTGAAAAGCATGGCAGGGTTAAGCTCATAAACGAGCCGCTGATACTCTGGCGCAGACACGGCGACAATTCGTCGAAAATGCAGCACGAGGGCGTTATGCAGATGATTAAGTGGAGACTGGGCATAATAAAGGCTTATTTCAAAGGGTAAGAGAATATGAACAACACTTTCTTTGCCGTAATGGTTATTTGCAACCGCAAAATTGAAGAATCCCTTACCTTCAGGAGCCTTGAAAAGCTCGGTGTGTCCGTTACGGTCTGCGACAACTCGACTCAGGAAAACTCCAACCGCAACATAGCTGACAGGGGCGTCGGCTATATCTCAATGGGCGGCAATCTCGGACTTGCTAAGGCGTATAACCGCGCACTTGATTCGCTGAAGGGCAGAAACGGTTACGTCTGCCTTTTCGACGACGATACCGAGGTACCTTCCGATTACTTTGAAAAGCTTGACTGCGAGATTGAAAAGAGCGGCGCAGATATAATTCTGCCCGTCATCCGCGACAAGGTCGGCATTATGTCGCCTTGCATCATTGACGGCGCGTTGACAAAGCGCATCAACAGCCTTTCGCAGTTAAACGAAACCAATATTTCGGGCATAAACAGCGGCATGGCGGTTAACCTTAAACTCTTTGAAGATTACCGATATGACGAGAACTATTTTCTTGACTTTATCGACCACGCATTTTTGCGAGATATGAAGGCAAAAAATGTGAAGATTTCGGTTGCCGAAGGTCTTGAGCTTTGCCAGAGCTTTTCGGCAAACGACCACAAAAACATAAATGCGGCAAAACGCCGCTTCCGTATTTTCAAAAAGGATTACAGCTATTTCTGTCAGCAGTCAGGTGACGGAAAAACAGTTTTACAGGGCAGGCTGTATCTGCTTAAACGGCAACTTAACATAAACGTATTTTACAGACTCGGATTGTGAGGTGGGCGTATGGCTCGGCTTTCCGTTGCAGTGGTAAGCTATAACAGCGAGAATGAGATTCTCAACGTTATAAAAAGCGTTACCGAAAACACAAAACAAATTGAATATACGCTCACGCTTATTGACAACGCTTCGACGGACAAAACCGTCGAGGTCGTTAAGTCCGCATATCCGGAGGTCAATATCATAAACGCGGGCGAAAACCGCGGTTTCGGCGCGGGACACAACAAAATGCTCGGTACCGACAGCGTTTATCACGCGATAGTCAATCCCGACATCACCTTTGAGGGCGACGTACTTGCGGGACTTTGCGCTTATCTTGATGCCAATCCCGACACGGCGCTTGTCACTCCGCAGATACTCAATCCCGACGGCACCGTCCAGCATCTTCCCAAAAGAAAACCGACTAAACGCTATATGATACTCGGCAGGCTTTCACGCTATATCAAGGCGTTCAGGGGCATACGCGACGAGTACACGCGCGCAAATGAAAATATTACAGAGCCTGCCGAAATTGAATTCTGTTCGGGCTGTTTTATGCTGATGCGTACCGAGCTTTTCAATAAAATCGGCGGCTTTGACGAGAAGTACTTTATGTATATGGAGGACTCGGATCTGTCCGACAGAATAAGACAGTACGGCAAAATCATATACAATCCCGAATTCAGCGTAACGCACAACTGGGACGGCGGCAGCTCAAAGAGTCTGAAGCTGCTGAAATATCATCTCAAATCAATGAGAATGTATTTCAGGGACAGAAAATAAACCGATATTCACTTTTCTGTTTATTGACAAATTAATATTGCGATGCTAATATATTTACAACAATTTTTAAGCAGGTAAACCTATGACTCGCTTGTTTTTTACAGCTGAATACTTCTACTTTTACTTTATCAGCTTTAGTGATAGGGTTTAGTGAGTTTCGCTGAAAAAGGTTTTGCTTAAGGTTTTGTAAGTTACGCCTCGCAGTGAAAACACTGCGGGGCTTTTTTTAGGAGTTGAGATTATGATAATTATCTTGAAGAATCAGGCGCCCGAGCAGAAAACAAAGGTGCTGCGCAACTGGCTTGAACAGCAGAATGTTGAGATTCACGCTTCAACCGGTGAATTCCAGACTATCTGGGGACTTGTCGGCGACACGAGTAAAATTGACACCGACCTTATAGAAGGTCTTGAAATAGTCGAGGGCATAAGGAGAATTTCAGAGCCCTATAAACAGGCAAACCGCAAATTCCACCCCGACGACACGGTTATAACAGTCGGAGACGGAATAAAGATAGGCGGCGGAAACTTTCAGTTCTTTGCCGGCCCCTGCTCGATAGAGTCCGAGGAGCAGATTATAACCGTTGCAAAGGCGGTCAAGGCGGCAGGTGCGACTATACTGCGCGGCGGCGCTTTCAAACCGAGAACCTCGCCGTACGCCTTTCAGGGCATGAGAAACGAGGGCCTGGGCCTTCTGCTTGAAGCTAAAAAAGAGACGGGAATGCCGATAGTTACCGAGATTATGGACGCCTCGCATATAGATTTGTTTGAGGATGTCGATATAATTCAGGTCGGCGCGAGAAATATGCAGAACTTTGAACTGCTCAAGGAACTCGGCAAACTCGACAAACCGATTTTCCTCAAGCGCGGACTTTCGGCGACCTATCAGGAGCTCCTTATGAGCGCCGAGTACATTATGAGCGAGGGCAACCCGAACGTAATACTCTGCGAGAGGGGCATACGCACCTTTGAAACGGCGACCAGAAACACGCTTGATTTAGCGGCTGTGCCGATGCTTAAGGAAAAAACGCATCTGCCCGTAGTTATCGACCCGAGCCACGCGGCGGGTATCGCCCGTCTGGTCAAGCCGATGAGCTTTGCAGCGGCGGCCTGCGGTGCGGACGGACTTATGATAGAAGTACATAACGACCCGTCAAAGGCGCTTTGCGACGGACCTCAGGCGCTTCGCCCCGAGGAATTCGCCGAGGTTGTCAAGGGCGTGGAAGAAATCAGAAAAGTTATAGCATAACGGAGAAAAACAATGATTATCGGAATTATAGGTCTCGGTCTTATCGGCGGTTCATTTGCCAAGGCAATCAAATACAATACCGACAGCACCGTGCTCGGATATGATAAAAACGCGGGCGTTCTGCTCCGTTCAAAGCTGCTCGGCGCGGTTGATGACGATCTGACACGGGACAGAATAGGCGACTGCGATATAGTCATCACCGCCATTTATCCCGAGGCGACCAAGCAGTATATCACCGAAAACGCGGATAAGTTCAAAAAGGGCGCTCTCGTGCTTGACACCTGCGGCGTAAAGGGCTATGTCTGCGAGGATATGTGGAAGCTTGCAAAGGAAAACGGCTTTAAGTTCATCGGCGCGCATCCCATGGCGGGCCGCCATCTGTCGGGCTTTGATTACTCGCTTGTCAACCTGTTTGAGAACGCGTCAATGATACTTATTCCCGACGGCGAAGCGGACATCAACGACCTTGAAACGCTCAAAAAGCTGTTCTGTGACATCGGATTTACTAACATTCAGTTCTCAACTCCCGAGGAGCACGACAGAATTATCGCATTCACGTCTCAGCTTGCGCACGTCGTTTCAAACGCCTACGTCAAGAGCCCGAACGCTAAGGTTCACGCTGGTTTTTCGGCAGGTAGCTATAAGGATTTAACGAGAGTTGCCAAGCTTAACGAGGAGATGTGGACCGAGCTTTTCCTCGAAAATGCAGACAATCTCACCGAGGAAATTGATTATATTATTGAAAATCTTAAACAGTATTCCGACGCTATAAAGGCAAGGGATTCCGACGCTCTCAGACAACTGCTCAAAGAGGGCAGAGAATGCAAGGAACGCATAGACGGAGACTATAGGGATTGATATGAAAAGAATTGAAGTAAAAACCGACGCGCCCTACGAGGTGCTTATCGGTCAAGGCTTAATTGAACAGTCGGGCACTCTGATAAGGCAGACGGTCAGTTCAAAGACCGCCCTTATCGTCACCGACGATATTGTTAATTCGCTTTACGGCGAAGCGCTTGAGGCTTCACTTGTTAAGGCGGGTTTTGAGTGCTTTAAGTTCGTTTTTCAAAACGGCGAGGGCTCGAAAAACATAAAGACCTACACTGATATACTTGAATTCGCGGCTTCGAAGAAACTGACGCGCGACGACTGTATGGTTGCGCTGGGCGGCGGAGTGGTCGGCGATATTACCGGCTTTGCGGCGGCAACGTATCTTCGCGGCATAGCGTACGTTCAGGTGCCGACAACGCTTCTGGCTATGGTGGATTCGTCCGTAGGCGGTAAAACCGCAGTTGATCTTCAGAGCGGAAAAAACCTCGTCGGCGCATTTTATCAGCCGAAGCTTGTTATCGCGGACACCGATACACTGTCAACTTTGAGCGGAAACATTTTCGCTGACGGTATGGCGGAAACGGTTAAGTACGGCATACTTTTTGACAGGGAATTTTTCAGCTTCTTAAATGAAAACGAAGCCCGTCTCAATCTTGAATACATAGTTGAAAAATGCGTCTGCTTCAAGCGCGATATAGTTGACGAGGACGAAAAGGACAGGGGAGTCCGCGGCCTTCTTAACTTAGGGCATACCGTAGGCCACGCGATTGAGAAGCTGTCGGATTACGGCGTTTCTCACGGCTCGGCGGTGGCGATAGGTACCGTAATTATTGCAAGGGGCGCTTATAAATGCGGACTTTGCAAATATGATCTGAGCAGCGAAATAATTGACATTTACAATAAATACAGCCTGCCCGTTTCAACCGACTTTTCGGCAGCCGAACTGCTTGAGGTCTGCCGCCATGACAAAAAGAGCGGTGCGGACGGTATTACGCTTGTACTGCCCGAAGCTATAGGCAAATGCAGGCTTTACAAGACCGACTTTAACGAGCTTCTTAATATAATCGAAAAGGGAACCGAGTAATGAAAATCAAGCTTTCACCCGCAAAACTTAAGGGAACCGTAGCCGCCGTGTCGTCTAAATCCGACGTGCACAGACTGCTTATTGCTGCCGCGTTGAGCGACGGCGAAACCGTCATACGCTGCAACGGAATCTGCGACGATATTGAGGCGACGGCAGACTGCCTTAACGCGCTGGGTGCAAAAATTGAAATATCCGACGGAAAAATTACCGTAAGACCTATCGAAAAGCCTGCCGAAAAGGCGGAGCTTAACTGCCGTGACAGCGGCTCAACGCTGAGATTTCTTATGCCCGTTGCGGCGGCGCTCGGCACCGAGACGAAGTTCGTCTGTTCAAAACAGCTTCAGTCAAGACCGATACTGCCGCTGAGGCGTGAGCTGGAGTCGCACGAAATTGAATTCACTCCGCCGTGGCAGTTTCCCGTTGAAATAAAGGGTAAGCTTGAGAGCGGAAAATACCAGCTTCACGGCAACGTATCCTCACAGTTTATAACGGGACTGCTTTTTGCCCTGCCGCTTCTCGGCGGCGACAGCAGTTTGAGACTGATACCGCCCGTTGAGTCAAGACCGTATATCGATATGACGCTCGGCACGCTTAAAGAATTCGGTATCAATGTCGAAGAGAACGACAATGTTTTCTCAATAAAGGGAAATCAGAAATACGTTACGCCCAAAGAGGTTGAGGCAGAGGGAGACTGGTCGAACGCGGCGTTCTTCCTTACCGCGGGCGCTCTGGGCGGCGACGTCACCGTCACGGGACTGAACTTTGACTCCCTTCAGGGTGACAAAGCTGTAATTGACAGACTTTCCGAAATGGGCGCATGCGTCGAAAAAAGCGGCGACAGCGTCCGTGTAACGGGAGGCGAGCTTCACGGAATATCGTTTTCGGCTGAGAATATACCCGACCTCGTGCCCGTGCTTTCAGTCGCGGGAGCTTCGGCAAAATCCGGACTGACGGTAGTTACAAAAGCCGAGCGTCTGAGACTTAAAGAGAGCAACCGGCTCGGCGCCATAAGCGAGTGCCTTAACAATATCGGCTGCGTCAACGCCGAAACCGACGACGGACTTATAATCTGGTCGGGCGAGCCGCTGTACGGCGGCGAGGTATTCTCGTTCAACGACCACCGTATTATAATGTCCATGGCTGTTGCGGCGGGTGTTGCCACGGGCGACATTGTCATAAGAAATGCCGAAGCGGTCGCCAAATCATACCCCTCTTTTTTTGAGGATTACAGAGCGTTAGGAGGAAAAGCAGATGTCATCGACGATTAAGGGAAACAAGCTCACCGTAAGCGTTTACGGTCAGTCGCATTCACCGTCCATTGGCGCGGTAATCGACGGACTGCCCGCGGGAATTGAGATTGATAACGATTGGGTCAGCGCATTTATGGCGCGCCGAGCGCCGGGGCAGAATGTGTTTTCCACACTGCGTAAGGAGAGCGATAAGCCCGAAATCATTTCGGGACTTGTCGACGGCAAAACCTGCGGCGCTCCCGTTGCGATTAAGATTGATAATAAGAACGCGAGAAGCGAGGATTACGACGAGCTTAAACTCGTGCCAAGACCCTCTCACAGCGATTACACCGCCTATGTCAAATACGGCGGCAACAACGATATCGCGGGCGGCGGTCAGTTCTCGGGTCGGCTTACCGCTCCGCTTTGCTTCGCAGGGGCTGTCTGCATACAGATATTAAAGAGTAAAGGCGTTACAATAAAGAGTCATATCTATTCAATCAAGGACACCTTTGACGAGCCGTTTGACCTTGAAAACTTATACGACGACGAGATTCAGTACGATCCGTTTTTCCCGACCGTTTCACGCTTCAAGGGCGACCGAATGAAGCAGGTCATTGAAATCGCTATGGAAAACAACGATTCCGTCGGCGGTATTATAGAATGTGCCGTGCTGGGTATGCCGGCAGGACTCGGCGAGCCTATGTTTGACGGTATTGAAAATCTTATAGCAAAAAACATTTTCGGTATTCCTGCCGTAAAGGGCGTTGAGTTCGGCTCTGGCTTTGCGGGAACCGAAAAATACGGCAGTCAGAATAACGATCCCTTCACCGTTAAGGACGGCAAGGTCGTTACCGTAACCGACAATCACGGCGGAGCTCTGGGCGGCATCACCTCGGGTATGCCGATAATATTCAGAGCGGCTGTCAAGCCCACCGCGTCGATAGGCATACCTCAGACAAGCGTGAACTTAAAGACGATGAAGGAAGAAGAAATAACAATCCACGGCAGACACGACCCGTGTATAGTTCCGCGCGCAGTGCCCGTTGTTGAGGCGGTTGCGGCTATCACGGTATTGGATTTATTATTGTGAGGTAATAATATGGATTTACAGGAATACAGAAATAAAATAGACGGAATCGACAGACAACTCGTTGAGCTTTTCATCGAGCGTATGAAAACATCTGCCGATATAGCGGATTACAAAAGTGCGAATTATCTGCCCGTGCTTGACAAGGGCAGGGAACGTGAGCTGTTGCTCAAAATCGCAGAGCTCTGCGGCGAGGAATACGAAAACTACGGCGTACGTCTTTATCAGCAGATACTTGAACTGTCGAAAACCTATCAGCATCATCGCATTGACGGCAAATCCGATCTGGCTGAAAAAATCAGGGCGGCGACAGAAGCGGGTATGAACGCGCAGCTTCCCGAAAAGGCAACGGTTGCCTGTCAGGGCGTTGAGGGCGCATATTCGTCGCTCGCATGCGAAAAACTGCTTGAGCTGCCGAATATTATGTATTTCAACTCCGTTGACAGCGTGTTTTCTGCAGTTTCAAACGGCTTCTGCCGTTACGGCGTACTGCCCGTTGAAAACAGTACGGCGGGTTCGGTGAACAAGGTTTACGACCTTATGAAGAAATACAATTTTTATATTGTCAAGTGCATTCGTCTTAAGATAAATCACTCGCTTCTTGCCAAAAAAGGAACGAAGCTTGAAGACGTTAAGAAAATCTATTCGCACGCTATGGCTTTAGCGCAGTCAACGGATTTCCTCTCCTCGCTTGAGGGCGTGGAGGCAATCCCGTGTGAGAACACGGCTATGGCTGCAAAGGCGGTTGCCGAGAGTAACGAGGAGGGCGTTGCCGCGCTCTCGAGCATTGAGTGCGCTGAGCTTTACGGTCTTGACGTGCTTGAAAACTCGGTTCAGAACCGTGAGGACAATTATACGAGGTTTATTCTCATTTCAAAACAGCTTGAGATTTATCCCGGTGCCGACAGAACGAGCCTGATGCTCACTCTGCCGCACAAAGCGGGCTCGCTTAACACGCTTTTAAGTATGTTTGCCGCGCTCAATATAAATCTTCTTAAGCTTGAGAGCAGACCGCTTGAGGGCAGCGACTTCGAGTTTATGTTCTATTTCGACGTCGAGGGCTCGGTCTATTCGGAAAAATTCCTTCAGATGATAGACGAGCTGCCGTATTCCACCCAGAGCTTTGTGTATCTTGGCAGCTATTCCGAGTCGGTCTGAGTTAATAGTTTATTAACAGTTATTTACAGATTGTTCAACGAAATTCTATTGTTTTGAAATAATTATTGATTATACTTAAGCCATCGAGTAAAGGAAAACAGAATAATACTTTACGAGATACTTTTTCATTTATCCCTTTTCTTCCCCTAATTAACAACAAAAAGCGAAGCCTCCCGTTTGACGGGAGGCTTTCGTTTTATACTGTTTTATTTTACCTTGTTGTTTTCAATAACCCTGAATATTTCGTTTAGCTTCGGCGGCTTGCCGTACATGAGCACGCCGACCTTGTAGATGCCCGCCGCTATGTATCCGATAACAACGGTAGTTACAACAAGCACGGCTATTGAAATTGCGATTTCAATACTTGTTACGCTGCCCATCGCAATACGCGTGAACATAGCCATAGGCGCCGAGAACGGAATAAACGACGCGACCTTGAGAAGCACGTTGTCGGTGTTGCCCGTCATTGAGAACATTGTAACCATAAACGTAATAATCATTATAAATGTTACGGGCAGGGTGAGGGTGTTGACATCCTCGAGCTTAGTCGCCATAGAAGCGAGCGCGCCGTACATAAACGCGTACAGCAGGAAACCGAGCACGAAGAATACAACCGTATAGACCATAAGCTTGGCCGGCATACCGAAGATTGAATTGATCAGCATATTGTCCTGCCAGTATTGCTTGTTAAGCGCATAGAAGCCCACGGCACTGCCGAGTATAATCAGTATCTGCGTAAGTCCCATTGCGCCCGCACCGAGTATCTTGCCGAACATAAGATTGACGGGCTTTGCCGAGGTTATGAGAAGCTCCATAGCCCTTGAACTCTTTTCAAGCGCAACGCTCTGTGAAACGAACTGACCGTAAATGATAACCGCCATATACATTAAAAACATAAGTATATAGGTGTAGAAAAAGCTCTGGGTGTTGTCGTTGCCGAAATAATGAAGCTCCTCCTCGGCGGCGCTGCCGAGGATTTCTTCGACCTGACTGTCGTCAAGACCCGCCGCCTTAAACGCGGTTTCGCGGTAAACGTCGGTTACGGCGTTGTTAACCGAACCCGTTGTAATGTCGGTAAGTCCGATGTTTTCAACGAGGTAGATATATTTCAGCGGAGCGGTTATTATAACTGCTGAGTCATATTCGCCGTTTTCAATATCGGCTTTTAGCGTTTCCTCGTCCTTGTCTGTAATTTCGACTATAATTTCGCCCAGCTCGTCAACGAGCTTGTTGGCAACCGCTTCGGCGTCAACCTCACACTCGCTTTTAAGCGCGATTTTCTGGGAATAGGTAATCATATTGTCTATATCTACGCCCTTTTCTTCATGGGTAACACGCGGGGAAAAGAGCAATATGCCCATACCGATTACTATAAAGAGTGTCAGACCTATGATAACCTTGTTTCTGAAATAACCGAGGTATTCGAAGGAAAAAATTGTCTTAAACTGTTTCATATTCTGTCCTCCGTAAATTTCACAAAGATTTCGTTGAGCGACGGTTCGCGGTCGCCGAACGACTTAATTTCGCCTGCAAACTGGCTTAAAGACGAGAAGATAAACGCCTTGTCGCTCTCCTTTTCAAGTTTGAGATGAATTGTGTCGCCTTCAATTTCACCGCGTACAATACGGTCGGCATGAACGGTCTTTAAGTAGTCAAGTATCGACGCGGCATTGTCGGCGGCGATGTCGATTTCCGCTCTGGCATACTCGCGCTTGATGTCATCAATATTGCCCGAAAGAACGATTTTGCCGCCGCTCATAATAGCTATATCGTCGCAGAATTCCTCGATATAGTTCATCTGATGCGACGAGAAAAATACGATTTTACCCTTGGCGATTGTTTCCTTAATCAAATCCTTGAGCAGCATCGCGTTGACGGGGTCAAGTCCCGAAAACGGCTCGTCAAGTATAACTATATCGGGGTCTGCAAGCAGCGTTGCCGCAAGCTGGATTTTTTGAGCATTACCCTTTGAAAGGGTTTCAAGCTTCTGATTTGCGTACTGCGAAACCTGCAGCTTTTCGAGAAGCCTCTCGGCACTCGAGCGCGCCTGCTTTTTTGAAAGACCTGCGAGCTCACCGAAGTAAACAAGCTGAGTCATAACTTCTTTTTTGGGGTACAGACCGCGCTCCTCGGGCAGGTAGCCTATCTTTATTTTGTCGGTGTCGAGCGGTTCCCCGTCGAGCAGAACCTGCCCGCTGTCGGCCGAGAAAACGCGCATTATAATTCTGATTGTAGTGGTTTTTCCGGCGCCGTTTCGGCCTAAAAGACCGAGCGCTTTGCCGCCCTCGGCGGTAAGGTTCACGCCGTTTAAGACGGGCTTGTCGCCGAAGCTTTTATATAAATCAACAGTCGTTAATTTCATACTTGACCTCCGCTGAAAATATAGTAAAATATAACTGTATAGATATTAGCACTTAAAAATACAAAAATCAATACGGAGCGATTATGGATAATCTTAAATTAAACGAAAAAAGCATAATATATCATCTCAAGCAATACAAGTTCAAGAAATATGTCCGCTTTTACGGGGAAACAGGCTCGACCAACGAGATTGCCAAGGATTTCTGCCGCAAGCAGAATGCGCGCGGTCTAATAGTGGCAGCCGCTTCACAGACTCAGGGTAAAGGCAGACTTGACAGAAGCTTTTACTCGCCCAAGGGCGGAATATACTTCTCGGTCGTTTACGAGCTTGACGATAACGCGGTCAATCTTGATCTTATCTCGTCGGCGGCGGGAGTTGCCGTAAGGGATACGCTCTATAATATTTTCAATATCGACGCCAGGATAAAATGGCCCAACGACATAATGGTTGAGGACAAAAAAATCTGCGGCATACTCTGCGAAATAGTTAACGAGAACAATAAGCCTAAATACGTAGTTGTTGGTATCGGCGTGAATATCGCAAAGGGCGAATTCCCCGACGAGCTTCACTATATCGCAACGTCAGTCGGTAACGTTTACACGGGCGAAGTCGAGCTCGACGAAAACGAAATACTCGTTGATATAGTCAACAATCTCGACCGTTATGTAATCAGAAGCGGTATGCTGACCAAGGAATACGACAGCACCGACCTTATTAACCGACTTAAGAAATACTCGGCAACCGTCGGTCAGATGGTAAGGGTTAAGAAGCCCGACACCGAGTACGATGCAAGGGCGCTCGACATAGACGAAAACGGCGGACTTGTAGTTCGCGGACCTGTTGATATAGAGACCGTCACTTCCGGCGAGGTTGAGCATTTAGGCTGAGCGACCGAAGGTCGCAGCGATATAAATCCTTACGGATTTGCTATATGTTTACTTTGTAAACGCGATATATTCTGAGAATGCGATATGTGCCTTTCGGCACGATAAGGATTTAGGTCATATCGCGCGCGAACGCAGTGAGTGTATATCGCAATTTGCAAAGTAAATTATATCGCATTGCAAAGCAATATATCGCAAGCAACGCTTGCTTTTTAAGGAGGTTTTGGAGTTTGTTATACTATTTAACAAGGATATGCTTTTTGTTGATAGCGTTAGGTTTGTTCTTAGTCGTTCGTAAAAGACTGACACCCAAAATCCAAAAAATTTATTTTGCAACAGCTATATTCATAGTGATTATTTCTTTTTTGTTTCCTGTTGATAATTATTTTGTTTCATTTTCAACGCCCGAGTCTTCTTATCGGTATAATCACATTGGCTCAGCGACTGTTGTTGCGGAGGGAAATCAATCGAGCTTTTTGGTTGAAAGTCATAACGAAAAGAAAGATTATGTAATTATTCCAAAGAGTAACGGAAAATGGAAAACGGATTTGGGATTTGCAACTCAACTGATTAACCATAAATCAGAAAACAGTATAGTGATAAGTGTTTATAAGTGCAAAGGTACGGCAGATTATTATGTCACGGTATTAAATACTGAAGGCGGTTCAGTGGTTGTTTCAGATACTTGCAACTCCAACTTTGCTTATTTGAATTATAAAAATGAGCAACTAAACAAAGAGTTCTACACTTACTATGCATATATTGATAGTTTTGATGTTGACAGTTACACTTTGTATGTTGATGACACTGCGATTAAGTTTTAGATTACTAAAGGAATCGGAACGATTTAATAAAAAAGGGCAACCGATTGGTTGCCCTTAATTCTTTTTCTTTTTAACCCAACAGCGACTGGCTGACACCGGAGCCGATATCGTGTCTGTCGCTTATGTTCACCGTGTCGGACGTGCTGCCGTCAAGTTCAAGCACGACAACCTCGTTTTGATCCTTAAGAAGAACACCGGGTATATACAGCGACCTCTGAGGTCCGATATTCCAGTATCTGCCGAGATTGAAGCCGTTTACGAAGACGTAACCCTTACCAAAGCCCGCCATGTTCACGAAGCAGCCCTTGCCGGGCTCGGCGCTGAAGCTTCCTCTGAGAAATTCGGGGCAGGACTTTGCGCCTGAATATTCAAGACGGTTGAGATTGTCAAGCGGGATGAGGTAAACGTCAAGGTTGTTTAAGAGCTGAACGTTTATGCGTATCTGCCTGACTCCCTTGCCCTCAAGCATATTCGGGCCGTAGTTTACTCTGCCCATATTCTCGACCAGAATGTCGATATCGTTTTCACCCTCGAGGCCGTCTATTGTAATGTAATTGTTCTCGTCGTTGCGGTAGATAATGCCCTTTAACTCCTTGTTGATAAAGATATGCGCTCTGTCCGCAAGACCGTCGAGGAAAAGCTTGCCGTGATAATTGCCATTAAGGTGCTTATGATAGAGAATAAGTCCGCCGTGCTGACCGTAATACTCCATACATTCGGGGTTGACGCTTTCAATTTTTGTTGCAATTCTGTCAAGGCTGTCAAGAAGCGAAGCGCATTGAGTCAGCTTAACCGCGCCTATGTTCTGAAGCTCGGGCTCGGGCGGAAGCTCGGTCGGTGCGATGCCCTGATGCTCAAGCAGAACCTTGCGCACCTCATGGTATTTACGCGTGTAGCCGCCCCATTCGTTTAAGAGCGCGTCGTCGTCGTAGCTCGTGACGGTCGGCTCATACTGTCCGTAATTGTTGGCGCCCGAATTGAAACCGAAATTCGTGCCGCCGTGGAACATATAAAAGCTGAAATTAGCGTCGAGCTTAAGCATTTCCTTAAGCTCCGCGACAACCTCCTCGGGAGCGCGCGAGTGATGAATTGCATTTTCGCCCCAGTGGTCGAACCAGCCGTTCCAGAATTCACCGCACATCAGCGGTCCTTCGGGCTGATATTTACGCAGCGTGCCGAACGCTTCATTGACTCGTGAACCGAAATTGGCAACTGCGAGCGTGCCGTCGAGCATACCGCCCGAGAGCATATTGTCCTCGGCGCCGTCGCTTGTGAAAAGAAGCTCCGTGCAGCCGCATTCAAGCATTAAGTCACGTATGTATGCAAGGTAGTTTTTGTCGTTGCCGTAGCTGCCGTATTCGTTCTCAATCTGCATGGCGATAATGTTGCCGCCGTTGGAATACTGAAGGTGTGAGATGCGCCTGAAAAGCTCGGTATAATAACGCTTTACCGCGTCAAGATAAGGCTGATACATACAGCGGATTCTGAGGTTTCTGTCCTTGAGCAGCCATGACGGAAGACCGCCGAAATCCCATTCCGAGCAGATATACGGACCGGGACGCACTATTGCGTAAAGTCCGAGTTCCTTCGCTGTTTCGAGAAACTTTACTATATCAAGATTGCCCGAGAAGTCGAATTCGCCCTCCTTCATTTCGTGAAGGTTCCAGCAGACATAGGTTTCGACCGTGTTGAAGCCGCACAGCTTCAGTTTAAGCAATATGTCGCGCCAGTACTCGGGAAATGAGCGGAAATAGTGTACCGCACCCGCGTAGATATTGAATTTTTTGCCGTCGAGATAAAAGTCGTTGCCTCTTGTTTCAAGCATGGTTTTCTCCTTATTTTACGGCGTTTGCCGTTATCGTTTTCATTTTGTCAAGCTTTTTTTCAATGTCCGAAACAAGCGTCTGCTGAGCCCTTGTGCGCACAAGATTGTGTTCGGGATAATTGAGCTTAAAATAGACGTCGCCGTCAAGATAATCTGTTAAAAACCGCATCGCAAGCTCGAGCGTCATCAACTTTGCAGAGAAGGGAAGATATTCGATTTCCGCGTCGGTAAGACTGCTACCCGCGGCAGAGAGATAACCCTCGGTATATGCACGGTACAAATCAAGATTCAGCGAGATTTTTGACGTGTCCTTTTCGTCCTCTGCGGCGGTGTTTGCGCCGAAGCGAATGCTGTCGCCGAAGTCGTAAAGCGAAAGCCCCGGCATAACGGTATCAAGGTCGATTATGCAAACGCCCTCGTTAGTTTTTTCGTCGAAAAGTATGTTGTTGAGTTTGGTGTCATTATGGGTTACTCTGAGCGGCAGAATTCCGTTTTCAAGCAGCCCTGTAAGACGGCTCATATCGTCCTCACGGCTTAAAATGAAGTCGATTTCACGCCTTACGCCGGCGGCCCTGCCAGCCCTGTTTTCGGCAACGGATTTTTTGAAGGTTTCAAACCTTTTCGCCGTATTGTGAAAGTCGGGGATGGTGTCGAAAAGCGAGTCAATCGGGTAGTCAGAGAGAATGCTCTGGAATTTGCCAAACGCCCTTCCCGCGCTTCTGAAAACGTCGGGACTGTCAATGATATTGCAGGTGTAAACGTTGTCAATATAACGGTAGCAGCGCCAATATTCCCCGCCGTCAACACAGTAGTATTTCCCGTCTCTGCAGGGCATAAAATCGAGCGTCTGCATACCGCCCTTCTGCTTTATATGAGCGGTAACGCCGACGAGATTGCGCATAAGCTCGTCGGGCCTGCGAAAGACGTTTGTGTTAATCTTCTGAAGCGTATATTTATCGGTCTTAGCGCCGTTTTCAAGACTTATAACAAAGGTGGAGTTTATATTGCCGTCGTTCTTGACGGAAAAGCCCTTGTAAGTGCCTTCGAGCGCGAAGCTGTCGATTATAAAATCCGCCTTGAAAGGCTGTGACATTTTTTCACCTCCGAGCGAAAATACAAGTTCATTATATTATCAAAACAGCGGTTCGTCAATGAAAACACGCGGATTTAAGTTAATAATTATCTGTAAGTGTTAATAATATATTAAATTACATCTTATTTATCAAATATCTCTTTACATAACCGAGCGTTTAGGGTAAAATATAACTGTTAAAAATTAGCATATTTTTACCGAAACGGAGGACGTAAAATTGGCTGTTTATAAAAGAATTCTTTTGAAATTAAGCGGCGAGGTGCTCGCCGGTGAACAGAAGCACGGCTTCGACTTTGACGTTATCGAGAATGTCTGCTCGTACATCAGGCGCTGTGTTGAGGAAGGCGTTCAGGTCGCCATAGTTGTCGGCGGCGGCAACTTCTGGCGCGGACGTTCGAGCGGCTCTATGGACCGCACGAAGGCCGACAGTATCGGAATGCTCGCGACGGTTATGAATTCCATCGCGCTTGCCGACACTCTCAACGGTCTCGGCGTAGAGGCGAGGGTTATGAGCGCGGTCGAAATGACCAACGTTGCCGAACCCTTTGTCAGAGACGAGGCGGTAAGACATCTCGAAGCGGGCAGGGTAGTCGTATTCGGCGGCGGAACGGGCAGTCCGTTCTTCTCAACCGACACCGCCGCGGCGCTCAGAGCTGCGGAAATCGGCGCCGACGTTATCTTCAAGGCGACCAACGTTGACGGCGTTTACGACAAGGACCCCAACAAGTTCAGCGATGCGGTTATGTACGACGAGCTGACTCACTCCGAAGTTCTCGCTAAGGGACTTGCGGTTATGGACGCTGCTGCCGCGTCGCTGTGCAGGGACAACGGTATAAAAATCCTTGTGTTCAATCTTTCGGACCCCGAGAATATCATCAGAGCTCTCAGGGGCGAGAAGGTCGGCACATTGGTTAAATAAACAAACAATAAACTTTTATAACGGAGGATTTATTTATGGATCAGGTGTTTGAACAGGCTAAGGCCAAAATGGAAAAGACTTTAACGGCGCTTCACAACGAATTTGCCACCATGAGAGCGGGCAAGGCAAGCGCGTCGGTACTCGACAAGATTGCGGTTGACTACTATGGCACTCCCACTCCCATTCAGCAGATAGCTGCCGTATCCGTTCAGGAGGGCAGAATTCTTGTTATTCAGCCCTGGGACGTTACACAGATAAAGCCTATCGAGAAGGCTATTCAGGCTTCCGATCTGGGCATCAATCCCATGAACGACGGCAAGGTTATCCGCCTTACCTTCCCGCCTCTTACCGAGGAGAGAAGAAAGCTTCTTGCAAAGGACGTCAGCAAGTACGCCGAGGAGGCTAAGGTTTCCATCCGTTCGACAAGACGTGACATTATCGACAAGATAAAGAAGATGCAGAAAGATTCCGTCATCACTGAGGACGACCTTAAGGACGGCGAAAAGGAAGCTCAGGATATCACTGACGAGTATATCAAGAAGATTGAAGAGCTTGCCAACAAAAAAGAAAAGGAAATCATGGAAATCTGAGTTAACTCTTACGAGGTTTCAGTATGGATTACAACAATTTACCAACCTTTGAAGTTCTGCCGAAGCATATTGGCTTCATTATGGACGGCAACGGCAGATGGGCGAAGCAGAGAGGTCTGCCACGCTACAAGGGTCATATCGAGGGTGCAAAAACCTTCAGAAAAATCGGTGAGTTTGCGGGTGACCTGGGTATAAAATACCTGACGTTTTACGCATTCTCAACCGAGAACTGGAAGCGTCCTCCCGAGGAAGTTTCCGCTATAATGGACCTTTTCAGGGATTACCTTAAGGAGCTCGACGACCGCAAGGCCGAAAACGAGGAAAAGGGAATTCAGATCAAGTTCATCGGAAACAAAAAAGGTCTGCCCAAGGATATACTCGCGGCTATGAAGTATTCCGAGAGCATTACCAGAAAAAAGGATAAGGTTTATCTCAATATTGCGATAAACTACGGCGGACGCGAGGAGATAGTCCACTCGGTCAAGGAGCTTGCAAAGCAGGTCAAGAAGGGTAAGCTCAGTCCCGACGACATTACCGAGGATATGATTTCGGATCATCTTTATACGGCGGGTATGCCCGATCCCGATCTGATTATCAGACCCAGCGGCGAAAAGCGGCTGTCAAACTTCCTCTTGTGGCAGGCGGCTTATTCGGAATTCTGGTCGAGCGACGTGCTCTGGCCGGATTTCACCGAGGAGGATTTAGTCGAAGCTCTGCGAAGCTTCGAGCAAAGAAACCGTCGCTTCGGCGGTGTGTGAAAGGTACTTGATTTTTATGCTTAAAAGAACAGTTGCGGGCATTCTTGCCGCGTTGTTCGGTATCACGATTATCGTTTTCAGGGACACTCCGGCGCTCGTAGTGGTTGTCGGCGCTCTGTCGGTAATCGCGACTTGGGAGATAGAAAAGGTTATAGGTCTTAAGAATAAGGCGATTTTCATTATCAGTCTTATTTTCTCGGGCGGTGTGGTTGCTTTTTATGAATACAGAGCCGAACTCGCTTCGGTCGGCATAACTGTTCCGACAACGGCTGTTTTCGCAGTTTACGCGATGCTCGTCTTTATTCTGATGCTCACCGACTTCAAAAACACCAAGTTCGAGCAGGTTGCTTCGGTTATAGTTGCAAGCGCGCTCGTTCCGTTTGCGTTTTCGACGATTGTTTTCTTGAACGATATGTCGGAAACCTATCCCGAATTCTTCGGCGGCGACAAGCACTACGACCTGTTCTTTATACTGTTCGGTCTGTTTGCCGCATGGCTGACAGACACCTTTGCCTATTTCACGGGACGCTTTCTGGGTAAGCATAAGATGTGCCCGAACATCAGCCCGAAGAAAACCGTTGAGGGCGCGATAGGCGGCGTACTCGGCGGAATACTCAGCTGTGTTATTCTGTTTATCATTTTTGACAAATTCTATTTCACCACTCACGCGCTTTCGCTCGTATGGGTTATAGTTGTTTCGCTCGTCCTTTCAATAGTCGGTATGTGCGGCGACCTTACCGCTTCGGTGGTTAAGCGCAACTTCGGCGTCAAGGACTTCGGCAACATACTGCCCGGCCACGGCGGCGTTATGGACCGCTTTGATTCGGGACTGTTCGTACTTGCGATGCTTTGGGTTATAGTTACAGTAACGGGGAATATCAGCGTATGACAAAAAATCTGTCGATATTAGGTTCAACCGGCTCGATAGGTAAGCAAAGTCTTGACGTATGCCGCAAATGCGGTTACAAAGTCAAGGCTTTGACTGCTTTTTCAAGCGTTGACGAAATTGAAAAGCAGGCGAGGGAATTCAAGCCCGAGCTTGTCGCGCTCGTTGATGAGAACGCCGCAGGTGATTTGAAAACAAGGCTTGCCGACACCGATACAAAGGTGCTTGCCGGTGTTGATGGCGTGTGCGAATGCGCCGCGCTTGAGAGTGCAGACACGGTGCTTAATTCCGTTGTAGGTATGGCGGGACTTAAGCCCACACTTGCGGCAATAAAGGCAAAGAAGAAAATTGCGCTCGCTAATAAGGAGACGCTTGTTGCGGGCGGTCAGCTCGTTTATTCCGAAGCCGAAAAATACGGCGTGGATATCCTGCCCGTTGATTCCGAGCATTCTGCGATTTTCCAGTGCCTTCAGGGCAGGCCTTCCAACAAGGCGCTCAAGAAGATTATACTCACCGCTTCGGGCGGTCCGTTCTTCGGCAAAACGCGAGACGAGCTTAAGAATGTCACGGTTGAAAATGCACTCAATCATCCGAACTGGGCAATGGGTGCAAAAATAACCGTTGACTCTGCTACAATGATGAACAAGGGACTCGAGCTTATCGAGGCGGTATGGCTCTTTAAGGTAAAACCCGAGGACATAGATATAGTCGTTCACCGCGAGAGCATAGTTCACTCGGCGGTTGAGTATGACGACAATTCGGTTATTGCCCAGCTCGGCGTACCCGATATGAGAATACCGATTCAGTACGCGCTGACCTATCCCGAGCGATTTGAGTCTCCCGTTGAGGAGCTTAATCTGGCGCAAATCGGTAAATTAACTTTTTACAATCCCGATTATAGTACATTCTCCTGCATAAACTTATGTAAGAAGGCAATTTCAATGGGCGGTCTTATGCCCGCTGCGGTGAACTCCGCAAACGAACAGGCTAATCTTATGTTCCGCAAGGGCGAGATAGGCTTCCTTGAAATAGCCGAACGCGTCGAGAGAGTTTTCGGCAGAGTGCCCGAATATACGGATTACACGCTTGACGACGTAATGGAAATTGACGCTCTTTCGCGCGAAATAGTCAGAGGTGATTAAGATACTGTTGGCAATTACGGCTTCCGCCGTTTTCTCAAAAATCTGGACAATAGCCGTTGCAATTTTATTCTTCGGCGTAATTATTATAATTCACGAATTCGGCCATTTTATCACGGCAAAGCTTTTTGACGTCAAGATAAACGAATTCTCTATCGGTATGGGCCCGGCTGTTTTCAAACGGCAGAAGGGTGAGACTCAGTATTCCCTTCGCGCGCTCCCGATAGGCGGATATGTCAGCATGGAGGGCGAGGACGAGGACTCCGACGACGAGAGAGCCTTCAACAACAAGAAGGTCTGGCAGAAGATTATTATCGTAATTGCCGGCGCTACCATGAATCTGATACTCGGACTTGTCATAATGGCAATCACGCTTTCGACTTCCTCCGAGCTTATAGGTACGAATACCATCAAGGAATTCTACCCCGACGCCGTCAGCGAGCAGTACGGTCTGCAGGCGGGCGATAAGTTCATTA
>JAEEUJ010000003.1 GCA_016290515.1 Clostridiaceae bacterium | reverse complement strand
CGGCATCGATACGCTCAACGGTATTGACACGGGCGGCAAATCCGCTTACGAATATCTGTATCATCTCAATTTCCCCGGCATCTGGGAAAAGCTTATTCCGCTTGCGGCAAGTGATTTTGACAGCTTCCTGCAGCTTGCCGAGGGCTATCTGCCGACAGATAAGCTTAAAAAGCACAAAACTCTCATACGAATGCTGGCAAAAAAGGTGCTTAAGCTTAACCTCTCAACTGCCGCGAAGCTCGGCAGGGCATGGAAGAAGTTAACCCCTGCAGAAAAGCAGGAAGCAAAGAGTAAAAAAGTGATTGATGCAGCCTATGAGATTCTCAGGCACATCTTCACGGGCAACGCCCCGTTTACGCCCAATACGACAGAGTATAAGGCACTCGACGGTCTTGCGGCGCGTGCCGACAGAATAGTTAACCGATTTAACATAAAGCCCGTAAAGAACTTAATTCCCGAAGGCTCGTCGCTGAGGGAAATGGCTCAGGATTTTCTGTATAACTGCAGAACGGGCGACGATGATGAAATTAAATTCAGCTTAAAATAATTCTGAGGAAAGGAGTAAGGGATAAATGAAATGTCCAAAATGCGGCGGCGAGATACCGTTTTATGACTTGAAACCGAACTGCAGGCACTGCGGAGTTAATATTCTGTATTATACTCAGGACTATCTGCTGGAACGCGACGCAAAGCGTACCGAGCTTGAATCGGCGGTTTTGCGTATGCTCGTAGCGAGAGTCAAGGCAGTTTTTATCGGAAGTCTGCCTGCAATATTCAGAATGGTATTTCTCGTCGGCGCAATCTGCGCGATGATGATTCCCTTCTGCTCGGTCAGCTATAAGCTTCCGTTTTACGGTGAAAGCTTATCGGTCGGACTGATAGGTCTAATAAGCGCGTATTCAGACGGCCTTCTGCTGTCGTTACCGAACTTCTTCAAGAGTGTGCTTTTTGAAAACGCCACACTCGGCGCTCTTATCGTGACTGCAGTTTTTGCAGTTCTGGCAATAGTTGACGTAGTTCTGTTCGTCATCTATCTGTTGAGCTTCTTGCGCCCTGATAAGACAGCTAAAATGCTCAGAAACTGCTCGGTTGTCGCCTGCGTTCTCGCGCTCTGCGCTCAGATTGCCGCGTTCGTCTGCAATTCGGCAATAGTCGCCGACACGCCCTACGCACAGTTCAGTGTCGGCTTCGGAGGCTTTGCGTGCTTTGCCCTTCATCTTATTCTGGTGCTCATTAACGTCAAGATGCTCAGAAAAGGTATTGAGCCGGTTTACCGTGAATTCGACCCGAAACGTAAAGAGCTTCTTAAAAAAGTGAAAGCCGGCGAGGTCAATCTCGACGATTTGTCGTTGCCGATTTTCGAAAGTGAAGAGGAATACGCAACGAGAATGAAGGAATTCCAGCAGGCAATGGAAGAGGAAGCAGAGGCTGAGCTTGAAGCTAAGATTCAGGAAAAGGCTAAAAAAGAGGAAGAGGAGGCGAGCGCAAAGTGAAAAAACCGATGAAGATTTTTCTCGGAGTTTTAGGCATTCTGGCGCTCGTGGGTACCGCTTTCGGCTGCCTTGCGATATACGCTAAAAAGGAAATACTCAAGCCTAAGTTTGAAATTCCCGAACCGCCCGAGACAGTTGCGGTCAGCTCCCTGCCCGCTTCGAAGCAGGAAGCGTTTGATTACGTAAACGGTCTGTTTACCGAACGCGTCAGCTGTAACGATGCGGAAATCAGCGAGCATACGGGAATCAGTCTCGGCGGGGAAAAGCAAACGCCGTTTTCCGACGCTGACAGCACTCTGTTCTCAAGGGCGCTTGAGCAGGCGCAGGGAAAAATCAGCGAGTTGTATCCGACACTTGAAAGCGTTCCCGTTACCAAGCTTGACAAAGCTCCCGAACTCGGTTTCACGTCGGACGATATAATAGATTTCACCGCTGAAAAGGGTGTTACCGATGAAAACGGTGAAACCAACGACGACGGTTACTACTACATATCGTTCGAGCTTAAGCCCGATGCGATTGACACCGAAGAGATGCTTTCAAGCGAGGTCGAAAAGGCGGTCGCAGAACAGCTTGATGAAATCCTCAGCATCTCGTCAGCCGAAATCGCAGCCGAAAGCTTTACGGCAAAATTTAAAATCAGATATGCCGACGACTCGCTTGAACACATAGAGATTAGACAAAATGTCACTGTTAAGGCGCAAGTCGAATTCAAGGACGATTACAAACGTCTATCGGAAGGACCTGCAAAGCTGGAACTTCCCCTTGAAAAGACAAGACGCATCGACGTATTCAGCTACGGACTTCGCTTTATCGAGAAGCAGTTAGCCCTTCAGACGGGCAGAACCTTGGCGCTTCCGCTTGAGGTAAGAGTCAATTCGGAAACTACCAAGGACGATTACAAAATCAATTTCACGGCGTCTCAGGACGGCATACTCGATATTGACGCCGACGGCGTTATGGAGGTTGTCGGTGCATCGGAAAAGCCCGTTACGGTTACCGCAGTACTCGAATATGACGGGCACACTTACTCGGACAGTATCACTGTCTATGCTACGGACCTGGAGGTGAAGACAGATGAGCCCTAAATTAGGCGGGCAGGTACATGCCAACAACTCAAGAGAACTCAGGGCGCAGGCAAACGTTTACCGCAGCTTTAACTATGTTGGCTCCAAGGAAACACTTGCCTATCTGTTCAACGATTTCTCCAACTCGTTCCACATCAACAACTTCAGAGAACGTTTCATCTGGGACGTAGTTAAAATCGACTTCGGCATTTCAGCCATCGTAAACCTCTTCACCGGCGCATGGGACGTTATCAACGATACGGTTATAGCGACGCTGGTCGACAACACACGTACAAGGCTCGGTAAGTTCAGACCCTACCTTGTCGGCTTCCAGATTCCGCTTACCCTTATCGGTCTGCTTTTCTGGTTTATACCGTATTTCTTCCCGAACACGGGCGCAACCTTCGTTCCGAAGCTGATATTCTACTTTGCCTTCAACGTAATAACCGAGACGGCAGGTACGTTTACGAGCGTCGCTAAAAGCGGATATATGTCAACAATCACGCCCAACCCGAATGAACGTATCAGGCTTATCACCCTCGCCGAGCTGCTGACAGGCTGGATGGGCGAGGATATGCCCGGATACATAATGTGCTTTTTGTACGATATGGTTACCACGGGCAAGCTCAACGTTCCGCTGAGAAGCATTTTTGCAGGTATGGGTACCTCAACAGCGCTTATCTCATGCGCATTTACGCTGTGGTTCTTCCTTATTTCAAGGGAACGTGTTCCGCAGTCGATTGAGCGCCCGAGCGTAAAGGAAGGTCTCAGAGCCATCTTTACCAACTACCCCGTATTGCTTATGTGCCTTTCCGACTTCCTCGGCGGCTTCGGCGTCGGCTCGGATGAGCGCAACTACTGGATTGACGTTCACGGCGGCAAGTCGATGATCAACACGATTCTCGCGCTTGTCAGCGGTATTTCAGGCCCCGTAGGCAGCATCAGCTACGCCTTCGTAGCTCCCGTCCGCAAGCGTTTTTCGTCACGTGCAATCTGGGCGGGTTCCGATATGTACGGCGATATGGTATTGCTCGGATTCTTCCTGTTCGGTATGCATAATAAGAATTATCTGAAGCTTAAACCTATGCTGGTCGCATACGGCTTCCGCGAATTCTTCTCGAAGCTTTTGTTCGGTGTAAACAAGGTTATCAACACCGACCTCTGGAACGAGGCGATGGACTACTGCGAATGGAAGCACGGCTACCGTATGGAGGCGACCACGGGCGTCGCGCGAGGGCTTGTGCTTAAACTTCAGGGCGTTGCCATGGGCACAGTGCGTACGCTGATTATGAAGAAAATCGGTTACGTTCAGGGACTTAAAATCGGTACGCAGGACGACAGAACAAAGTTCTGGCTGTTCGCGCTTTGTACGGTTGTTCCGCTTGTCACGAGCGCACTCGGAATTATTCCCAAGTTCATGTGGCCCATCAATAAGAAGACGAGAGAAACAATGTACTATGAACTCGCTGAACGCAGAAAGCAGCGTGTTGAAGATTATCTCGAAACAGTTTCCGACGGGGACGACGGCGGTTCACCCGATCCCGTAACGGCACAGTAGGCAGAAATACAATGAATTACACCGAAAAACTTGAAAACATAAAAATACTCGAAAACACCTGGCAGACCGCAATAAATCAGAGCGAAATGTATGCGCTTGTTATGCAGCATTTTTACACCCCTCTGCCCGAGGGCAAAAAGGTGAAAAAGGCGATAGTCATCGGCTACGACGGCTGCACCTGCGAGATGCTCAACTGTCTCGACGGCATTGAGAGAGGCGCAATCAAGTATCTGATTGCAAACGGCGGACACGGAGTTTTCAGCTACGCGGGCGGCGCGCCTTACCCCGAGCCGATTACTCAGGACACCTCGACCGCTCCGGGCTGGTGCACAATGCTGACGGCAAATCTGGCTCAGAACAGCGGCATCTATTCCAACGGCACGACCAAGGAAGTTGACCCCAAGTCGCTGATAATCAAGCTCGTTGAGGACAGAGCGATTAAGAAAAGCTCATTCTGCGTTTCGTGGGAGGGACATTTCTCCGAAGAAGGCGCAACCTACCTCAAGGAAAAGGACTATGCCGAGGAAAAGCAGCTGAACTGTAAATTCCTCTGTGCAAAGGACGACGACGGCACGCGGCAGAACGTGCTTGACGACCTTTCGTCCGACGACTGCTCCGACTTCATTTTCAGTATTCTCGAATACACCGACCACTTCGGCCACGAGGTTGACTATCTACCCGAGAAGCCCGGATATATGCAGGCGTTCAGATCGGCGGAGCAGACAGGTATGGACTTCGTCGATGCAGTTATGAGCAGACCGACCTACGGCGAGGAGGATTGGCTGATTCTTGTCACAAGCGATCACGGCGGATATCAGTGCGGTCACGGCGGACCTACGCTTCAGGAGCGCATTACCTACATTATTTCCAACAAGGAAATTGTCACACAGCTTGACACACTGAAAAAGTTAAGCTTTATGGACAATACCCTTGAAACAGCTCTTCCGCAGACGGTTGTCTATAACATACTCGAGAAGCATTTCAAGGCTCCCCTGCCCGAGGGCAAAAAGAAAAAGAAGGCCATCGTACTCGGCTACGACGGACTTCGCACGGATATGCTGCTTCATCTTGACTCAGTTGAGGCAGGCGCGGCAAAGAAGTTGCTTGCAAACGGCGGACACGCGATTTTCACCTATGCGGGCGGCACGCCCTATCCGCAGCCGATTGCTCACGAAACCGACACGGGTCCCGGCTGGGGCGCGATGCTGACGGGTCTTCAGTCGAAGGAAAGCACGATATATTATAACAATGCCGTAAAGCAGGTTGAGCCGCGAAGCTCGATTCTCGCCTTCGTTGAGGACGGGCTGACGGACAGTACGGCTTTCTATGTTTCGTGGGGCGGTCACTTCACCGAAGAGGAATCGACCTACCGTCTGGAAAAGGAATACGCCGAAAGCAAGGGCATCAATGCGCTGTATCTGCGCGCCGGAAACGATGACGGAACGCTCGAAAATGCCTTGAAGGACGTTAAGAGTCCCGACTGCTCGGATTACATATTCACGATATTTGAATACCCCGACGCCCTGGGACACGGCAACGGCTTCTCGCCCGGTATCGAAAAATACATGGATTCACTTATACTTTCGGAAAAGGCGGGAATAACTCTGCTTGACGCAATCGAAAGCAGGCCCACGTATAACGAGGAGGACTGGCTGATACTCGTTACTCCCGACCACGGCGGAATCGGACGCGCGCACAGCGGCCCGACACTCGAGGAACGAATCACCTTTATCGTTTCAAATAAAGAATTGCTTTAAGCATTAATTAAAAACCACCTTCGGACAGCGTCCGTAAGGTGGTTTTATTTTTCATTCTATTTGTGTGCCTGAATTACAGACACACTTTCAAGCGTAAGAAGCTCAAATCAAAGACCTTTCCTTAAGCAGTCACACTTCATAATTTCTTGTCATCAATACCACCGTCTCCACATGCTCCGTATGCGGGAACATATCAACGGGCTGGATTTTACGCACCTTATAGCCGTTTTTGACAAGATACCTTAAATCACGTGCAAGTGTTTCGGGATTGCAGGAAACGTACACGACCTTCTTCGGTGAAAGGCTGACGAGGGATGAGAGAAACGGCACGTCCGCTCCCGCCCTCGCAGGGTCCATTATAACCGCGTCAATCTTTTCGCCCTGCCTTGCAAGCGCCGTCATAAACTCGCCCGCATCGGCGGTGTAAAACTCGGCGTTCTTGATGCCGTTAATTTTTGCGTTTTCCTTTGCATCCCTCACGGCGTCGGGGTTTATTTCAACGCCGATAACCTTTTTAACGCTCTTTGAGGCGATAAGTCCTATCGTACCCGTGCCGCAATAGGCGTCGATTATTGTTTCGTCGCCCTTAAAGGCGGCAAATTCAAGCGCCTTCGAGTACAGAATTTCCGTCTGAATCGGGTTAATCTGATAAAACGCCTTCGGTGAAATGCGGAAGCGAAGGCCGCAAAGCTCCTCGGTTATCTTTCCGTCGCCGTAAAGCACCGTGCTTTTGTCGCCGAGCACCATACTCGTAAAGCGGTTGTTGACGTTCTGCACTACGGTTGTGATTTCGGGATGCGCCTTCAGAAGTGCGTTGACGAACGAGCGCTTTTTCGGGAATTCCTGTGTGCCCGTGACAAGCACAACCATAATCTCGCCCGACCTGAAGCCCGTCTTGACGAGTACGTGGCGCATAAAGCCCTGACCCGTTTTCTCGTCGTAGGTTTTAAGCTTGAAGCTCTTCGTCAGCTTCTTGACGGTCTGTGCGATTTCGTCCGCCTTTTCGGTCGTGATAAGGCATGAGTCGATATCGACAACCCGATGAGTTGACGACTGATACACGCCGCAGAGTATCTTGCCGCCGTAGTACGAAAAGGCATACTGCGCCTTGTTGCGGTAGTGATACGGCGTTTCCATACCGATAATCTCGTCCACATGGCAGAAGCTGCCCAGAAGCCTGATTTCCGTCTTCTGCTTATGCGAGAGCTGTTCGGCGTAGCTCATATTGAGCAGCTGACATCCGCCGCAGCGCTTGCGGTAGGGACATATCAAATTGTTTTCTTTTTTACTCATACTCTAAAAATCAAGCGGAGAATACTCTCCGCTTATTGTTTATATCTTGATTCCGAATTTTGCCATATACCACTTTATAAGCAGGTCTCCGAAAAGCATTGCGACAAAGATGCCGACTGCAAGATGCGGACCGAAGGGCACCTGCTTTTTCATATTTTCCTTCTTAAGAGAATTCGTGACGAGCAGAAAAACGGTTCCCACAAGTCCAGCAATTAGCAGCGAGAACATTGTCTTAACCCAGCCTAATGCAAAGCCCGCCGCGAACATAAGCTTAATATCGCCGCCGCCTATCGAATCGGGCTTGAGATAGTCAACGAGGAAGAACAGTACGCTTACGGCAAGTGCGCCGATAATACGCGAAATAAGCTCGCTCTTGTCCCAGCCGTTATGAATCAGAGTGTCGATATACAGCACTACACCGCCGACAAGAATCGTCACCCACATTGAGTCGGGAATCATCATATATTTCCAGTCAATGCAGAAAAGCACAAACAGCGCCGCGCAAATCATAAAATAACCTAAAAGCGACAGACAGAATTTACAGTTCGTGCCGAAGACAAAGGACGCTACGAACATCAGTCCCGTGACCGATTCGCCTATCGGATATATCGGGGAAATCGGCGCCCTGCAGTAGCGGCACTTGCCGCGAAGGAATAACCACGAAAAAAGCGGAAACAGGTCGTACCATTTTAATTCGTGCTTGCATTTCGGGCAGAAGGACGAGCCCGCCTTGAAGTCAAGACCGAGCGGAATACGGTAAACGAGCACGTTAAGAAAACTGCCTATGCAGATGCC
The DNA here is from genome assembly GCA_016290515.1 of Clostridiaceae bacterium. Lineage (GTDB taxonomy): Bacteria > Bacillota > Clostridia > Oscillospirales > Acutalibacteraceae > Fimenecus. The sequence goes on along the minus strand of JAEEUJ010000003.1, from coordinate 25,485 downwards.
GAAAATAAAAATCAGTATTGAGTAGTAGACGTTCATCAGTATCAGAAACTTTGAATAACTGTCCATAATAAACCCCGTTTAATTAAGATATACATATTATACAATAATACTTTGACATTTACAACCGCAATTTCGCAAACAAAAAGCGTGGAGGACTCCACGCTTTTATTATTATAATATAGATTATTCAAACATACCTGCTTTATCCATACGCATAACTATAGTTGCGATTTCCGCACGCGAAGCCGTAACTGTGGGTGCAAGCGTATCGGCCTTCTTGCCGGAGATAACGCCGTTCTGAATTGCCCATACAACTGCGTCCTTTGCGAAGGAGCTTATCTTGCCCGCGTCCGCGAAAGGCTTGAGCGTTTTGTCAGCGCCAGTTACTGCGGGTGAATTCATATATCTGTAAAGTATTACGCAAACCTGCTCTCTCGTTATAGGGTCGCCTACACCGAATTTTCCGTTGTTGTAGCCCTTTATAATATTGTTTGCTACTGCCCAGTTAACAGCTGCCGCGTAGTATGAGCCCTTGATTACGTCGGGCATTTTACTCTGAGCGTTCTCATAAGACGAAAGGTCAGCGCCCGCAATCCTTGCAAGAATTACAACGAAGTCCTGACGCGTAAGCTGTTTATCGGGTCCGAAGGTTCCGTCTTTGAAACCTGTAATATAGCCGTGGGAAGCGTTGTACTGAACAGCTTCATAGTACCATGCATCTTTCTGAACGTCGGGGAAGGAATACTCCTTCGGTTCTTCCTTATACTTAGCCGTCACGGTAAAGCTGCCGCCGTCAGCATCGTTAAGGCTGACGATAATAAGGCAGTCAGCGCCCTTTTCAAGTCTGTATCGGTTATCCTGCGACGGGCTGACGGTCTCTTTGCCGCTTACCACCTAAAAACTACCATCCGTTCCATCAAATGAAAACTCATACAAGCCGTCATTGTCGGGCTCAAAGCAAATATAGTAAATCTGATTCTCGTCTTTGCAGTCGATATCGGCGTTTACCGTTACACTGCCGTCAACACTGAGTTCAGGCAAAGGCTCGGTATAGCTGTCTGAACAGAGCAGGCATTCATAGACGGTTTCGTCGGGGCTGCGGTGAGATTTGTAACAGTGTATGCCCGCCTCACAGTCGTAATCGTCAAGCGGTATAAAACTAATACCGTATGCACTCGAATACGTTTCGGCGCCCGTGCCGTGATAGCCGTATATCTCTTTGAGTCCCGACTTCAGAAAAGCGGATTTCGGAATTTCGGCAACACCCGCCGGAATATAAATTTTCTCGAGTGCAACGCATTTGTAAAACGCAGCATCGCCGATTGATTCAAGCGAGTCAGGCAATGTTACGTCGCGCAGGCTGCTGCACTCGCAGAATGCCTTCGTTTCAATTGTTGTTAAAGCGGCTGATAAGGCGATGCTCTCAAGTGCCGCGCATCCGGCAAAAGCGTTCGGTCCGATTGAAGATACACCGCTAATGTCAACAGATTGAAGCTTTTTACAACCCTCAAAAGCGGACTGTCCGATTGAGGACGTTGACTCTCCCAAACGAATACTCGTCAGTGAGCTGCATCCCGAAAAGGCGAAATCAGGAATATCGGTAACGGCATCCGGGAGAATAACCGTTTTCAGCAAATCGCATTTCTCAAATGCTTGCCTTTCAATCGTTTCAACACTGTCGGGTACAGTTATTTCCTTAAGAGAACAGTCCGAAAATGCGCCGAACGGTATGCTTTTTATACCCTGCGGAAGAACAACCCGCTCGACACTGCTGCCCTCAAAAGAAAATCTGCCGATTGACTTAATCGAATCCGGAACAGTTACGCTTCGCACATTTTCACAGTGAGCAAAAGCCGAGGTTCCAAGCTCGCTGACGGTATATCCGTCTATTTCCGTCGGAACGGTAACATCCTGTGCGCTGCCAAGATATGCCTTCGTGTCGCAAACACCGGAGCATATTGAAACTGTGCCGTCGTCAAGCATCTGATAACGCCAGAGTCCGTCCGAACTCACGGGTCTTCCGTCCTGACAGTAGTAACCCGTTTTGCTCAGTGTCGGGTAACTTAATCGGTATCTGACCCCCATAAACAGAGCGCCCGAAGCTACATGCTCCTCGGAAAACATATGATGTCCGAAATAGGCTTCGCTTCTTGATTCGCTGCCGACAAGGAAATAATCGTGTAATATTTCATCCTGATCGTCCCAGGTTACGTCAACACCGTACCATTGACCGTCCTCCATCTGGACATAGTTCCATTTGTGTGCGCCCGTGTTGTCCCCATAGCCGCCTTCTCCGACAACGCAAACACAGGGAATCCCCTCACGGTCGCAAAGAAGCTTGAATATTTCCGAATATCCTTCGCAAACAAAATCGTTCGGATCGACAAATATGCCTAACGGATCATAAGCGTGAGGAAGAACAAACGTGAAGTCATAATCAGCCTGCTCACATATACTGTCGTGAATCGAGAGAAGCTTTTCGTAACGCGTATTACCCTCAATTTCAAACTCATCGATTTTAGTGTTAAGGTAATTATAGTCGTCTTCAATGCTGTCCCAGTTTTCATACGCATAGGGATTAGCCATTAATATCAGTACCAGCGTATCAAGGTAGTACTGACCGTTTCTGTATCCCAGCGCCATACCGTAGCCATAGCCGCCTACCCAGAAGAATTCGGGGTAGTCCTCCATAAGTGAGGAAATTGCAAAAACAACGTTCCTGTCGATGATGCTCATCAAGGTCTCATAGCTGGTGGATGCCAGCTTAAAGTCGGAAAACGGAATATCTATACGTCTGCCCAATACGGTGCCGTCCTGCTCGAATTCGGGCGCGTCAAGTCCCATCCTCGAATTCAGCAGAGCGTTATAGATTCTCTTCTGAGCGCTCGAAAGCTGAGAAAAGAACGTAACGTCCGAATTCGGATTGGAATAGAATCGGTTTACAGTATAATGACTGCCGTCTTTCTCGGGAAAATATGCGTCGTCAACAGGGAAGCGCAACAAACTCTTTTCACCGCAATATACGAAAAAGAGCCCGTCATCCGAGGCAGAAACAGGCAAAGCCGCAATTGGAATCAAAAGGGCTAAAACCAGTAATGTACATAAAAGCTTTGCGATTGTTTTTTTCATTTTTTTGCCGTCCTCCGCCAAAACAAATTGTCATAATTTGATTATAATATCCGCCGTATTTATTGTCAAGGAAGGGCGGCTTAAATTAACAGAAACCGTCCTTCGCCTAAAAAAGTCCCCGTTCAAAAGAACGGGGGTTTTTAATGATTGAATTATTCAGCGGTCTCCTCGGTTGCTGCTTCAGCTGCTTCTTCAACAACTTCTGCTGCTTCCTCAACTGCTGCTTCAGCGGTCTCTTCAACAGCCTCTGCTGCCTCTTCGACTGCTGCGGGAGCTTCCTCGACTGCCTCAACGGCTGCCTCGGCCTCTTCCTTAACTTCCTCAACCTTTTCCTCTGCCTTGGGAGCAGCCTTCTTGGTCGAGGTTGTCTTCTTGGCTGCCGCCTTAGCGGGAGTCTTCTTGGCAGGCTTCTTTTCCTCCGCCTTGGGCTCAACGAGCTCGATGATAGCCATCTCTGCTGCGTCGCCGCGGCGTGTGCCTGTCTTTATAATGCGGGTGTAACCGCCGTTAACATCCTGATACTTGGGAGCAATTTCGTCGAACAGCTTCTTGACTACGTCCTCGATGGTAACGTAAGCAAGTACCTGTCTTCTTGCGTGCAAAGTATTATCTTTAGCAATGGTGATCATTTTCTCAGCCATTGCGCGAACCTCTTTAGCCCTTGTAACAGTAGTTTCAACCTTGCCGTTTTCAAGCAAGTATGTTACCAAGCCTCTGAGCATAGCTCTGCGGTGATCGGTAGGTCTGCCGAGTTTTCTTGTACCGGGCATTTCAAATACCTCCTTTTATTCGTCTTCCTTGCGAAGATTGAAGCCGAGTGAATCGAGCTTGGCAACAACCTCGTCGAGGGACTTTCTGCCAAGGTTTCTCACCTTCATCATATCTTCTTCTGTCTTGCTGATAAGATCTTCAACCGTGTTGATGCCGGCTCTCTTCAGGCAGTTGAACGAACGTACCGAAAGGTCGAGTTCTTCAATAGTCATCTCGAGAGTCTTGCCCTTGCCGTCGTCAGACTTAACAACCATAACCTCTGTGTTGCCTGCCTCTTCGGAAAGCTCGATGAAGAGATTAAGGTGCTCGTTGAGAATCTTGGCGCCGAGTGATACGGCTTCCTTGGCGGAAATCGTACCGTCGGTCCAGCACTCAAGCGAAAGCTTGTCAAAGTCGGTAATCTGACCTACACGGGTATTCTCAACTGTATAGTTGACCTTTAACACGGGTGTGTAAATTGAGTCGATAGCAATAACGCCGATAATCGGCTGCATCATCTGCTTGTTTCTCTCAGCGGAAACATAGCCTCTGCCCTTGTCGGCAGTCATTTCCATCTTAAGCGAAGCGCCGTCGGACAGAGTCGCGATATGGTGCTCGGGGTTAAGGATTTCAACGTCTGAATCAGCCTTAATATCTGCTGCTGTAACTTCGCATTTACCGTTAGCGTCGATATAGATGGTCTTGGGACCGTCGCCGTGAATCTTAAGGATTACGCCCTTAAGGTTAAGAACGATTTCGGTAACGTCTTCCTTTACTCCGTCAATAGCGGAAAACTCGTGAAGAACACCGTCAATCTTAACGGATGTAATCGCATATCCGGGCAGAGAGGAAAGCAGAACGCGGCGAAGCGAGTTGCCGATAGTTGTGCCGTAACCTCTCTCGAGCGGTTCCATGACGAACTTACCGTATACGCCGTCATCGGTTAAATCGAGAGCTTCAATGCTGGGCTTATCAATTCCTATCATAAAAAGCCTCCTAAACTCTGCTCACCAAAGGTGAACAAATGAAATATTTAAATTTTGAAAATAGCGAAAGGTTATTATTTCGAATAAAGCTCGACGATGAGGTGCTCCTCGACGGGATAGTCGATGTCCTCGCGTGTGGGCATTCTTACGATCTTGCCCTTGAGCTCGTTTTCATCCTTTTCCATCCAAGCGGGTACGGTTACGAACGCTGCGTCCTCACCGGTAAGGCGCTGGAATATGCTTGAAGAACGGCTCTTCTCCTTGACTGCGATAACCTGGCCGGGCTTAACCTGGTATGAAGGGATATCAACCTTCTTACCGTCAACCGTGAAGTGACCGTGAGTTACTAACTGACGGGCCTGACGGCGGGTAGTAGCGAAACCGAGGTGGAATACAACGTTGTCAAGGCGGCGCTCGCAGAGAGCGAGAAGATTTTCACCGGTCTTGCCGGGCATCTTGGCTGCCTTTTCATAATATGAACGGAACTGCTTTTCAAGCATACCGTATATAAACTTAACCTTTTGCTTTTCGTTGAGCTGAGTAGCGTATTCAGACTGCTTTCTTCTCATAGTGCCCTTGGGGTTACGGTTAGTTTCCTTCTTAGCGTAACCGAGGGTAGCCGGAGAAAGACCGAGAGCCTTGCAGCGCTTTGCAACTGGCGATGTGTTTCTGGCCATTTAACAATTCCTCCTTATAAAATCAAACGCGTCTTCTCTTGGGCGGACGGCATCCGTTGTGAGGAATGGGGGTAACGTCTTTAATCATAGTTACTTCCAAGCCTGCTGCCTGAAGCGCACGGATAGCTGCTTCACGTCCTGAGCCGGGGCCTTTGACGTAAACCTCAATAGTCTTCATACCGTGGTCAACAGCGATTTTAGCTGCTGTCTCGGCTGCTGTCTGAGCTGCGAAGGGAGTAGACTTCTTGGATCCTCTGAAGCCCATCTCACCTGCCGATGCCCATGAAACTGCGTTGCCCTGAGTGTCGGTGATGGTAACTATTGTGTTGTTGAAGGTGGATTGAATATGAGCTGCACCTTTTTCAATATTCTTGCGTTCACGACGTTTGCGCGAACCCTTTTTAGCTGTTGCTTTGGTAGCCATTTACAATTCCCTCCTCTTACTTCTTCTTGTTAGCGATTGTCTTCTTCGGGCCCTTGCGTGTACGCGCATTGTTCTTAGAGGTCTGACCTCTTACGGGGAGACCCTTGCGATGACGGATACCGCGGTAGCAACCGATTTCTACCAATCTCTTAATGTCGAAAGCTGTGTCACGGCGAAGGTCACCCTCAACCTTGACGTTGTGGTCGATATACTCACGCAGCTTAGCTACATCTTCTTCAGTCAAATCCTTAACACGAGTGTCGGGATTTACACCTGTTGCGGCAATAATGTCGCTTGCAGTTTTTCTGCCGATGCCGTAAATATAGGTAAGACCTATTTCTACTCTCTTGTCTCTCGGCAAATCAACACCTGAAATACGTGCCATTTAGAGTTGCACCTCCATTAATAATGTTGGGTTAAACCCAATTCAATGTCGTGGATAAGCTACATATCGTTGTTTAGATCTTTAACAACGATACAGTCATTAACTGATTAATCAGCCCTGACGCTGCTTATGCTTCGGGTTTTCGCAGATAACCATTACCTTACCCTTGCGCTTAATGATTTTGCACTTATCACACATTTTCTTGACAGAAGGTCTGACTTTCATTTTGTTTACCTCCTAAGTGATTAATAAATGTAATTGCTTATTTTGATCGCCATGTAATACGCCCGCGAGTAAGGTCATACGGCGACATCTCGACCGTTACTTTATCGCCCGGAAGAATGCGGATGAAATTCATCCTCAGCTTACCGGAAATATGGGCGGTAATTTTGTGTCCGTTTTCAAGCTCTACCAGGAATACTGCGTTAGGCAGCGCTTCAACGACTGTACCTTCAATTTCAATCATGTCTTGTTTTGACATATTAAGCCTCCGAAATAAACTTTAACGCTTTTCTGATTGCCCTGTCCGTGAGCATCTGCTCAGCGGTCAGTCTTTTGGCGAGCGCTCTGACGTGCTTTGGATTTTTGAGCTTCGGCTTTGAGAGCTTCCGCTGCTTCCCGTCGCACACTGAAACGCCGCTTTCGTTTACACCTACTACGCACATAAGCAGGTCTTTGTCCCTGCCCCTGAGCGAGATAACAACCGTGCCCTTTTCCATGTCCTTAAATCTTAGTCAGAATCTTCGGACCGTTCGGGGTTATTGCTATCGTGTGCTCAAAATGCGCCGCCAGCTTTCCGTCCTTTGTCTTGACGGTCCAGCCGTCCGGTAACTGCTTAATCGCTCTGGAGCCTTCGGTTATCATCGGCTCTATCGCGATAACCATTCCCGGCAGCAGGCGTGCGCCCCTGCCCGGAGTGCCGAAATTCGGTACGCTGGGGTCCTCGTGCAGCTTGGCGCCGACGCCGTGTCCCGTGTATTCACGGATAACGCCGTAGCCGTTTTCCTCACAGTAGCTCTGTACAGCGTAGCCTATATCGCCGAGTCTGTTGCCTGCGAGCGCCTGTTCAATGCCCAGATAAAGGCTTTTCTCAGTCACGTCGCACAGCCGCTTTGCGTTTTCGGATATTTTACCCGCCGCAAATGTGGCAGCATTGTCGCCGTTATAGCCGTCCACCTTAGCGCCGAGGTCGATACTGACGATATCGCCCTCTTTGATTACCCGCTTCTTGCTCGGAATGCCGTGGATGACCTCATCATTTATGGAAATGCATGCAGTGGCAGGGAAATCGTACAAGTGCAGGAAGTTGGGCTCAGCGCCCTGCTTCTTGATATAGTCGTATGCGATTTTGTCAATCTCCCAGGTTGTGACGCCCGGCCTGACTGCCTCGCCTGCCACCTGTAATGCTTCCGCCGAGATTATACAAGCTTTTCTGATAAGCTCAAGCTCTCTTGCGGTTTTCAGCACTATCATGCTTAATCCTCCAATGCTTTGAAGGTAAGAGCGGTAGTATCCTCTACCTTCTCCTGACCCTCGACTATGTGAAGAATTCCCTTCTTCTCATAGTAATCCTTCAACGGTTCGGTCTGTTCATGATAGGTGTTTAATCTATCGAGAACCGTCTCGGGCATATCGTCTTTTCTCTGAACCAGTTTCTCGCCGCATACGTCGCAGATACCCTCTGTAACGGGAGCCTTGAACTCGGTGTGATAGGTTGCTCCGCACTTTAAGCATACGCGTCTGCCCGAAAGTCTTGAAGCAATCTTTTCATCCGGAACTTCGATGTCGATTACGCGGTCAATCTGAACGCCCATCTCGTCGAGAGCCTCGGCCTGCGGAATGGTTCTCGGAAAACCGTCAAGGATGAAGCCGTTACGGCAGTCATCCTTATTCAGTCTTTCGTTGATTATGCCTATGACAACCTCGTCGGGAACGAGCTTGCCGGCGTCGATAAAGGATTTTGCCTTAAGTCCCATTTCGGTACCGTTGGCAATAGCCTCACGAAGAATGTTACCCGTTGAAATCGCGGGAATGGAGAGCTTTTCACAGATCTTTTCAGCCTGTGTGCCCTTGCCCGCGCCGGGAGCACCTAATAATATAAGGTTCATAGTTTCTCCTTTATCAGTCAAGGAATCCCTTGTAGTGGCGCATCATCATCTGGCTCTCAAGCTGCTTAACTGTTTCCAGAGCAACACCGACCAAGATGATTACCGAAGTACCGCCGAGTGAAAGGTTAACACCGGCATGAGTCTCGCCGTCGTTGATAATCGCGGTCTGGATAGCCGTTGTGATCTGTGAGAACAGAATCGGATAAAGAGCAACGACTGAAAGCAGAAGCGCGCCGACAAGCGTAAGTCTCGAAAGTACCTTGGTGATGTAATCCGAAGTAGGCTTGCCGGGACGGATACCCGGAACAGCGCCGCTGTTCTTACGGATGTTGTTCGCCATTTCGATAGGATTGTACTGAATTGCCGAATAGAAATAGGCAAAGAATATAATAAGTACGAAGTACATTATTGCGTATGCCCAGTGGCTTGTGTCGAAGACCTTGAAGAAGCCTTCCCAGAAGCCGCCTTCCTTAACGTTGACAAACATAGCGATTGTCGGAGGAAGCGAAAGGATTGAAGAAGCGAAGATGATGGGAAGAACGCCGCACATATTAACCTTGATGGGCATGTGAGTGTTCTGACCGCCGTACATCTTGCGTCCTACGACTCTCTTGGCATACTGAACGGGGATTCTTCTCTCCGCGTTGTCCATCCAGACGATGAACGCGATCATCAGCAACAGTGAAATTACTGCTATAGCTACGTAAGCGTAGTAAATGCCGCCCTTTGTCAGATAGGTGTAGAGCTGATAAATCATTGTGGGAATTCTCGAAACGATACCTGCAAAAAGGATAATTGAAATACCGTTGCCGATACCCTTTTCGTTTACCTGCTCGCCCAGCCACATGATGAAGGTCGAACCCGCCGTGTAGCAAAGGATGACAGCAATTGCCTGGAATACTGCAAAGAAGCCTGTGAACTTAGCGCCGTTAGCGTCGGTTACAAGCAAACCCTGCGAACGGATGTAGAAGAAATATGCAGTGGACTGCATAAGTGCAAGGACGACGGTGGTGTAACGGGTGATAGAAGCGATCTTCTTTCTGCCCTCCTCGCCTTCCTTGGCGAGCTTCTCAAGGTAGGGAATAGCTACCGTGAGCAGCTGTATGATAATCGATGCGTTGATGTACGGGGTGATCGACATAGCGAACAGAGTACCGTAGTTGAACGCGTTACCGGTCATCATACTCAGATAAGTCATAAAGTTGTTAGCGTTCGGATCTGAAAGGATACCGTCCGAACCGATATTAACAAACGGAACGGGGATTGCGGCACCGATTCTGAAAATCAAAATGATAAATGCGGTGTAAATAATCTTTTTACGAAGATCTGCGATCTTCCATGCATTTACAATCGTTTGAATCACTTCAGATCACCTCAGCCTTTCCGCCGGCTGCCTCGATCTTCTGCTTCGCCTGTTCGGAATAAGCATTAACCTGAACGGTAAGCTTCTTGCTGATTTCGCCGTTGCCGAGCACCTTTACGCCGTCGAGAGCCTTCTTAACAAGACCTGCGTCGATGAGCGCCTGAATGTCAACGGTTGCACCGTCCTCGAAGGTTTTATCGAGAGCTGAAACGTTAACAGTTGCGATTTCCTTAGCAAAGATGTTGTTGAATCCTCTCTTGGGGATTCTTCTCTGCAAAGGCATCTGTCCGCCTTCAAAGCCTGCACGCATACCTCTGCCTGCACGGGCCTTCTGACCCTTGTGGCCTTTACCTGCGGTTTTGCCCTGACCTGATGCAGGACCGCGGCCGATACGCTTAACGCTCTTCTTGGAGCCCTCAGCCGGTGAAAGTTCGTGTAATTTCATCTTCCTGCACCTCCTTAGCCTTCTTTAACTTCGATAAGATGAATAATCTTCTTGATCTTGCCCTGAGTCTGGGGATTGTCAGGCTGTGAAGTCTTATCCCCGATCTTTCTTAAGCCAAGTGAATAAGCAGTGGCAATCTGGTCCTTCTTGGAGCCGATAAGGCTCTTCTTGAGAGTAATTTCTACGTTAGCCATTTTACACACTCCTTAACCTATAATCTCTTTTGCAGACTTACCGCGGGTTGCAGCAACCTCGTCAAGATTACGAAGCTGTGAAAGTCCGTCGATAGTAGCCCTTACTACGTTGCAGGGGTTGTTTGAACGAAGAGCCTTGGAACGAATGTCCTTGATGCCTACTACTTCAACAACCGCACGAACGGGGCCGCCTGCGATAACGCCGGTACCTTCTGCAGCGGGCTTCATAAGAACTACGCCTGCGCCGAATTTACCGATAACCTCGTGAGGAATTGTTGTGCCCTTAAGAGAAACCCTGATAAGGTTCTTCTTGGCGTCCTCAATACCCTTACGTATAGCGTCCGGAACTTCGCTTGATTTGCCGATACCGAAGCCGACAATGCCGTTTTCGTCACCGACAACTACTAATGCGGAGAACTTCATAATACGGCCGCCCTTAACGGTTTTGGAAACTCTGTTGATAGCAACAACCTTTTCCTGTAATTCCAATGCCGAAGCATCAATTCTTTCTGCCATGTTGTCTGTTCTCCTTTCTTAGAAGTTGAGGCCGCCCTCACGAGCGCCTTCAGCGAGAGCCTGAACTCTGCCGTGATATACATAACCGCCTCTGTCGAAAACAACATCCTTGATGTTCTTCTCGAGGGCTCTTTTTGCTAAAAGCTCGCCAACCTTTTTGGCTGCGTCCTTGTTTCCGCCGTAATCCTTGAAATCCTTCTCCGTTGAAGAAGCGGCAACGAGTGTAGTACCTGTTGTATCGTCAATCAACTGAGCATAGATGTTCTGGAGTGAACGGAAAACGTCAAGGCGCGGACAATCCGCTGTACCCTTGATCTTAGAGCGAACTCTGGCATGACGCTTAAGTCTTGCTTTATTGCTGTCAGGTCTATTAACCATCTAAATACACTCCTTTTATTATTTTCCGCCTTTACCGGCTTTACCCTCTTTACGGCGGATATGCTCGTCAACATACTTGATACCCTTGCCCTTGTACGGCTCAGGAGGACGCTTCTCGCGTACTTCTGCTGCGAACTGTCCGACCTTCTGCTTGTCGGGACCTGAAATGATGATCTTGTTCGGTGCGGGAACGTCGATTGTGATACCCTCGATCTCGCTCATTGTAACCTGATGCGAATAACCGATGTTCATAACGAGGTCCTTACCCTGCTTAGCTGCACGGTAGCCGACACCGTTGATCTCAAGCTCCTTGGAATAACCGTCTGTAACGCCCTTAACCATATTGGCGATAAGCGTACGGGTCAGACCGTGGAGAGATTTGTTGAGGTTTGACTCGTCGGGACGTGAAACCTTGATTTCAGCGCCGTCAAGCTCAACCTTCATGTTGCTGTGTACTGTTCTGGTAAGTGTGCCCTTGGGGCCCTTAACGGTAACAGTACTGCCGTCGATTTTAACGTCGACGCCTGCGGGAACAGCGATAGGCTGTCTGCCGATTCTTGACATACTGTTAACCTCCTTACCAGATGTAGGCAAGAACTTCGCCGCCAACGTTGGCCTTGCGTGCGTCCTTGTCAGTCATAACGCCCTTGGATGTTGAAAGGATTGCAATGCCGAGGCCCTTGATAACCTTGGGCATATTCTCGCAATCTGTATATATACGCAGACCGGGCTTGGAAACTCTGCGCAATCCGGTGATGACGGAGGACTTGTTGGGGCCGTACTTGAGCTCGATCTCAATGATGCCCTGCTTGCCGTCGTCTTCAACCTTGAAACCCTTTATATAGCCTTCATCAACAAGAATCTGAGCAATTGCCTTCTTCATGTTTGATGCAGGAACCTTCACCGTGTCATGCTTTGCGGAATTCGCATTGCGGATTCTTGTGAGCATATCACCGATGCTATCAGAGATTTGCATACTATTTCCTCCTTTGCAATCGCTCTTACCAACTTGCCTTCTTGACACCCGGAATCTGACCGGCGTGTGCTAACTTTCTGAAGCAGATACGGCAAACACCGTATTTACGGAGATAAGCATGTGGTCTGCCGCAGATTTTGCATCTGTTATGTTCTCTTGTCGAATACTTAGCGGGACGTGCCGCTCTGATCTTCATTGATGTCTTTGCCACTTGTTATCCCTCCTTATTTCTCGAACGGAGCGCCCATGAGAGAAAGGAGCTCTCTGGCCTCTTCGTCGGTGTTTGCAGTAGTTACGAAGCATATATCCATGCCGCGAACTGCGTCAATCTTGTCATATTCAATCTCAGGGAATATCAGCTGTTCCTTGACGCCCATTGAGTAGTTGCCTCTGCCGTCAAAGGAATTGGGGTTGATACCTCTGAAGTCACGAACTCTCGGAAGTGCCAGATTGAAGAATCTGTCGAGGAATTCGTACATTCTGTCGCCGCGGAGCGTAACCTTGACGCCGATAGTCATACCTTCACGGATTTTGAAGTTAGCAACGGACTTCTTGGCCTTGCACTCAACGGGCTTCTGACCGGTGATGATCGAAAGATCGTTCATGATAGCGCTTACAACCTTTGAGTTGTCCTTTGCCTCGCCGCATCCGACGTTGACGATTATCTTGTCAAGCTTCGGGATTTCCATAACGCTCTTGTAGCCGAACTTCTTCTGGAGTGCCGGAGCAACTTCAGCTTTGTAGTATTCTTTAAGTCTTGCTGCCATTGGTTATGTCCCTCCCTTATTCAAACTTCGCGCCGCACTTTTTGCATACGCGCTTCTTATCCTTGCCTGTGCCGTCGTGACCGATTCTGGTCGCCTTACCGCACTTGGGGCAAATAAGCTGAACCTTGTCGGCGTAGAGAGCGGCCTCTGCCTTGATAAGTCCGCCGGGCTCACCCATCTGACGGGGCTTAACATGCTTAGTAACCATGTTAACGCCTTCAACGATGACCTTGCCTTCCTTCGGGCTTACCTGCATAACCTTGCCCTGCTTGCCGCGGTTCTTACCGTTGATAACGACAACGGTATCGCCTGTCTTAACGTGAACTTTTTTAATCATTCTCGTTTACCTCCATTAAAGCACTTCGGGAGCAAGCGAAAGGATCTTCATATAGTCCTTGTCACGAAGCTCTCTTGCTACCGGCCCAAAGATACGGGTGCCTCTGGGGGTCTTATCGTCTTTTATAAGCACTGCAGCGTTTTCGTCGAAACGGATGTAAGTACCGTCGTCTCTGCGAACGCCCTTGTGTGTTCTTACTACGACCGCCTTGACAACATCGCCCTTTTTAACAACGCCGCCGGGCGCTGCCTTCTTGACAGATGCTACAATAACGTCGCCTATGTTAGCATACCTTCTGCCTGAACCACCGAGTACGCGAATGCACATAATCTCTTTCGCACCGGTGTTATCGGCAACCTTGAGGTAACTCTGTTGTTGTACCACAGTAAATTCCTCCTTAGAAAATTATTTCGCTTTCTCGATGATTTCTACTACTCGCCATCTCTTATCCTTGGAGAGAGGACGGGTTTCCATAACGAGAACCTTGTCGCCTATGCCGCACTCATTGTTCTCATCATGAGCCTTGATTTTAACTGTACGGTTAACTATCTTCTTGTAAAGCGGATGCTGAATCTTGTCTTTGATTGAAACAACGACTGTCTTCTCCATCTTATCGCTTGTTACGATACCAACCTGAGTTTTTCTGAGATTTCTTTCACTCATTATGATTGTCCTCCCTTACCTTAGCCCTGTGCGCCGTGAAGTTCGTTATCGCGGATAACAGTCTTAACTCTTGCGATATCCTTCTTAACGGCACTTATACGCATCGGATTGTCGAGTTGGTTGATGGCCTGCTGGAAGCGTAACTTAAAAAGCTCGTCCTTTAATTCCAAGAGTTTAGCATCCAACTCTGCCTTGGAGAGTTTTTTCAATTCGTTTGCTTTCATTACTGCTCACCATCCTCTTCTTCGCTTGCCTTGGCAACAAACTTGCACTTGATGGGAAGCTTGTTAGCGGCAAGACGCATAGCCTCACGGGCTGTTTCTTCCGGAACGCCTGCGATCTCGAAGAGAACTCTGCCGGGCTTAACGACTGCTACCCAGTATTCGGGCGAGCCCTTACCTGAACCCATTCGGGTTTCAGCCGGCTTCTCAGTGATCGGCTTATCCGGGAAAATCTTTATCCAAACCTGACCGCCACGCTTGATATATCTTGTCATAGCAATACGGGCTGCCTCGATCTGATTAGCTGTAATCCACGCAGGTTCGGTTGCAACGAGACCGAAGTCACCGTAAGTAACCTTGTTGCCTCTTAACGCTTTACCGGTCAAACGACCTCTCTGAACTCTGCGGTATTTAACTCTCTTGGGTAAAAGCATTATTTTCTGCCTCCTTCTCTGCGAGATCTGCGGCTCTCGTGAAGAACTTCACCCTGATACAGCCAAACCTTAACGCCTATACGACCGTAGGTTGTCTTTGCCTCGGCAAAGCCGTAGTCGATGTCGGCACGGATTGTCTGCAGCGGAATGGTGCCTTCGCGGTAATGCTCCGAACGTGCTATTTCAGCGCCGCCGAGTCTGCCGCTTACCTGTACCTTGATGCCCTTAGCATAAAGCTTCATGGCTCTGCCGATAGCCTGCTTAACTGCTCTTCTGAAGGAAATTCTTCTTTCAAGCTGTGAAGCGATGCTCTCAGCTACGAGCTGAGCGTTTAAGTCGGGCTGCTTGATTTCGATAATGTTAACGAAAACCTCTTTGTCGCCGCCGAGCATTTCCTTACATGTATCCTTGAGCTTCTCAATCTCTGTGCCGCCCTTACCGATAACCATACCGGGCTTTGCGCAGTGAATGTTAACTCTTACTCTCTTCGCATCTCTCTCGATTTCTACCTTCGGTACGCCTGCCGGAGCAAGTGACTTGAGGAGATACTTACGGAGCTTGTCGTCCGATACAAGCGTATCGCCGAAATTTTTCTTATCACAGTACCAACGTGATTCCCAATCCTTGATTACGCCGATTCTAAGACCGGTAGGATTAATTTTCTGTCCCATTGTATAACCTCCTCCTCACTTATTCTGCTTCTTTAAGCACAAGGTAAATGTGCGAAGTCTTTTTGTTTATTCTGAATGCTCTGCCCTGTGCTCTGGGTCTGATTCTCTTGAGCGTGGGGCCCTGATCTACACGGCACTCCGCGATATAAAGTCTTGTAGTGTCCATGTCCTTGTTTTCTGCATTTGCGATAGCAGATTTCAAAAGCTTTCCAAGCGGTTCACACGCAGCCTTGGGTGTGTACTTCAAAATCGCTAACGCTTCATCGCAAGGCTTGTTTCTGATTAAATCAAGTACGATCTTAACCTTTCTGGGGGCAATACGTACGTTAGTAACCTTTGCCGTTGCTTCCATTAGTTAATACACTCCTTTCGCTGTTTATTTACCGTTGTTTGATGTCTTTGAACCGGCATGGCCTCTGAAGGTTCTTGTCGGTGCAAATTCGCCGAGCTTATGGCCGACCATATCCTCTGTAACGTAAACCGGAACATGCTTTCTGCCGTCATGAACTGCAAAAGTGTGTCCGACAAATGCCGGGAATATAGTAGAGCTGCGGCTCCATGTCTTAAGAACTATCTTTTCGCCGTTCTTATTCATTTCTTCAACCCTTGCAAGCAGCTTGGGAGCTACATAAGGGCCCTTTTTAGTACTTCTTGACATATTCTACACTCCCTTCAATTATTTACCGTTACGACGCTTTACGATCATCTTGTTGGAAGCCTTCTTCTTGTCTCTGGTCTTGTAACCGAGAGCGGGCTTGCCCCAAGGTGTGCACGGGCCGGGACGACCGATGGGTGACTTACCTTCACCACCGCCGTGGGGGTGGTCGTTCGGGTTCATAACAGAACCGCGGACTGTAGGTCTGATGCCCATGTGGCGTGTACGTCCTGCCTTACCGATCTTAACGTTTTCGTGGTCGGTGTTGCCGACAGTACCGATTGTGGCTCTGCAGTCTGCGGGAACATTTCTCAACTCGCCCGAAGGAAGTCTGAGAAGCGCGAGACCGTTTTCCTTAGCCATGAGCTGTGCGGAGTTGCCTGCCGCTCTTGCGAGCTGGCCGCCTCTACCGGGATAGAGCTCTACGTTGTGTACGAATGTGCCTGTCGGGATGTCCTTGAGCTGAAGCGCGTTGCCGACCTTGATGTCTGCGCCTGCGCCTGACTCAATCTTATCGCCTACGTTAAGGCCTACGGGAGCGAGGATGTATCTCTTCTCGCCGTCCTCGTACTCAACGAGCGCGATAAATGCCGAACGGTTGGGATCGTATTCGAGAGTAAGTACGGTTGCTGTACCCTGCTTATCTCTCTTGAAGTCGATGATACGATACTTTCTTCTGTTGCCGCCACCGCGGTGACGAACTGTTATTCTTCCGTAGCTGTTACGGCCTGCATTCTTGTTGAGCGGTGCCAGAAGGCTTCTCTCGGGAGCGACCTTTGAAAGCTCGGAATAATCTGTAACCGATGTATTACGTCTTGAATTCGTAGTCGGTTTATAGACTTTAATAGACATTGTTTCACTCTCCTTAATAACGGCTTAGCGGAGCTGTCTTTACTCCATACATTACCGTTTGGGATTATTACATCATTCCGTCAAAGAATTCGATAGTTTTTGAATCAGCTGTAAGAGTAACGATAGCCTTCTTCCAGGAAGCAGTGTAACCCTCGAAACGGCCGTATCTTCTTAAGTGACCCTTGCAATTCATGGTGTTGACCTTTTCAACCTTAACGCCGAAAAGCTGTTCAACAGCCTCTTTAATTTCCGACTTAGAAGCAGTCTTGGCAACCTTGAAGGTGTACTTCTTATCAGCGGTGCCCATCATGCTTTCCTCTGTAATTACCGGACGGAGGATAATATCCTGTGCAAACTTCATTATGCAAATACCTCCTCAATCTTTGTAACCGCATCCTTTGCAACTACAAGTGTATTGCAGTTAAGAATGTCGTAAACGTTGAGCGTGTTGACCGGTGAAACCTTAACGCCTTCAATGTTTCTGGCGCTCTTGTAAACTACATCGTCCTTCTCGGGAAGTACGATAAGCGTCTTCTTGCCGGCCTTGACAGCGGAAAGAACCTCTGTCATATCCTTTGTCTTGATTGCGTCCATAGCGAGTGAATCAACTACGATCATTTCGCTGTCGGCAACCTTTGAAGAAAGAGCAGACTTCATAGCGAGTCTTCTTACCTTCTTATTTACGTCAAGCTTGTAATCTCTCGGCTTGGGGCCGTGTGCGATACCGCCGTGAGTCCACTGCGGGCTTCTGGTTGAACCCTGTCTTGCGCGACCGGTTCCCTTCTGACGCCAAGGCTTCTTGCCGCCGCCGGAAACTTCGGAACGGGTGAGAGTCGACTGAGTGCCCTGACGCTGTGCTGCGAGATACGCAACAACTACGAGATGCATAGCTGACTTGCTGGGCTCGATTGCGAAGATGTCATCGTTAAGCTCGATGTCGGAAACCTTCTTGCCCTTCTTGTCTAAAACCTGTAATTTAGCCATTATTCAAGCACTCCTTTCTCACTTACTGCACTTAACTGTGTCTGCGAGAACTACGATGCCGCCCTTGGGGCCGGGGATGGCGCCCTTGATAGCGATGAGGTTGTTCTCAGCGTCAACCTTTACTACGTCAAGGTTCTGGATTGTAACTCTTTCCGAACCGAGGTGGCCGGCGAGCTTCTTTCCCTTGTAAACTCTTGACGGATCCGAACAAGCACCCAGCGAACCTGCGTGTCTGCCGACGGGGCCGGTACCGTGAGACTCTTTAAGTCTCGAGAAGTTCCATCTCTTGATTGAACCTGCGGTTCCCTTACCCTTTGATGTGCCGACTACGTCAACTCTGTCGCCTACTGCAAACACGTCAGCTTTGAGTGTGTCGCCTACGTTATAATTGCTCATGTCCTCAAGTCTGAATTCCTTGAGTACCTTCTGCGGTGCAACGTCAGCCTTCTTGAAGTGGCCTGCCTCAGGCTTGTTGACTCTGGTAACCTTAACGTCACCGAAGCCTACCTGAATTGCCTCGTAACCGTCTGTCTCAACGGTCTTCTTCTGTACTACCGTGCACGGACCTGCTTCTACGACTGTTACGGGGATAACCTTGCCGTTGTCGTCGAAAAGCTGTGTCATACCGATTTTCTTTGCGATAAGACCTTTTTTCATTTTGTATTTCCTCCTGTCAGATTATTGGTTGGCGTTTTGCCAACTTGACCTGTAAGCGTAAAGCTTCAATTATTTAATCTCTACTTCAACGCCTGCGGGAAGCTCAAGACTGGTAAGAGCCTCAACAGTTTTGTTTGAGGGTCTTAAGATGTCGATAAGCCTTTTGTGAGTTCTCTGCTCAAACTGTTCACGGGAATCCTTGTACTTGTGAACAGCACGAAGAATGGTAACTACTTCCTTCTCCGTGGGAAGCGGAACGGGACCGGATACCTGAGCGCCTGTGCGCTTAGCGGTCTCAACGATCTTCTCTGCCGCCTTGTCTACGATATTGTGATCGTAGCCCTTGAGTCTGATTCTGATCTTTTTGCCTTTTGCTGCTGCCATTTGTTTTGCCTCCTTAAATTTGGGCAATGCTTTTTGTTGCAACCCTGCCGGGCGTTTCTCACCCGCGCATTATAAAAATCCGAAATAATTCGGACGCTCAAAAAGCACACTGTGTCTGTCGTTCGGCGCGCAGTTGGGGTACGCGTCTGCCGGCGTGACACATATCGTTTCGCCCGGTTTGTAATCGGACATACTCCGCGACAATTCCCTGCATCAAAGTGCAGCCACCTGCCGCATCATCGCATATCATAATATTGCGAATGGGCGCAGTAATCCCATTAGCGCAATATGCTGGAAGATTGTATCACACAATTTTGGTAATTGCAACAATTTTTTCAAAAAAAATTCGGTAAAAATGCAAAAACTTTTTGAAAATATGCAACCCCTTCAGAGTAACCACTATATTTTGTGTTTTTGCACAATATTCAGTAAAATGTCAAAGTCGGAAAAACGCAAAAATCTGCGGTTTTCCGACTCTGTATAAGCCTATATATAATATTGTATAGCGTTTATCAGAAGTATTCGA
Source organism: Clostridiaceae bacterium (assembly GCA_016290515.1). Classification (GTDB taxonomy): domain Bacteria; phylum Bacillota; class Clostridia; order Oscillospirales; family Acutalibacteraceae; genus Fimenecus. The sequence continues at coordinate 6,003 of JAEEUJ010000003.1, read as the reverse complement.
CCTCTTTTTCGGGCAAATCTTCCTTTTTGAGAATGCGAAGCGGATTGGCGTTCAGCTGCTCCTCAATATCCTCTTTCGTAATTTCCTCGGGAAATTCGTCTGTCTTATCAAGAATACGGTTGTTCCTCAGATTTGACGAATGAGCGTCCGTGCCGATTGCGACGCAGAACCCGCGCTTTATAAGCTCGCAGGCAAAATCCTGCATCCTCTCTCCGCCGTGACCTGCAAGGCCTGAAGCGTTGACCTGAAATTTACAGCCCATATCCCACAGGTCGTTGACAACTGTCGGGTCATTGAGAAAATTTATGTATCTCTCGGGATGCGCTATAATCGGTACGTAACCTCTCGACACAAGTTCCTCGCAATAGATAACCGCCTTTTCGTTCTCAAAGGGCTTGAGCGTGAACTCACATAGCAGATATTTACTGCCGTTGAGCGTCAGTTCGTCGAGATTGTCCGCCGTAAAAATCCTCGGGTCAAGAAAAACCTCGGCTCCGCAGGCGACCGAAACGTTATAGCCGAGCTCCTTTGCTGCATTATTGAGCAACAGAGCTTTCTCGTCGCGCTCGTAAACAAATTCGTCAATCGAGTCGTATTTATAAAAGTGCGGTGTCGCAATTATTACATTGGTATCATTTTTCTGCGCAACTCTTATCATATTGAGCGACTCCTCAAGACTGTCGGAGCCGTCGTCCATATTGGGCAGAATGTGGCAGTGTATATCTATCATTTGCCGTCCTCCTGCTTCCCGGTGGGGTGAAGTTTTTCCTCGACCTCGGCGTTAATCTGCTCAACGCTTACGTCTGTGCGCCTGAAAATGCTGATTATTCCCTCGTCGTTAAGCACCTTGAGAAGCATAATGCTTATCGGCAGCAGGAACAGTCCGATAAAGCCGAACAGCTGTGTTCCGATATACATCGCGACTATCGTGACATACGCGGGCAGACCGAGCTGATCGGCAACGAGCTTGGGCTCAACAGCCTGTCTGATAACCGTAATGACCGCATAGAGCACAAGTATTCCTATGCCGAAGCCTATGTTGCCCGTAACAAGCGAATATATGCCCCACGGTACGAGTATTGTACCCGTTCCGAGCACGGGAAAAATGTCAACTAATGCGGTGATAAGCGAAATTGCGAAAATATATCCGCCCTTGTAAAGGCCGAAGAGCTTGAGCGCACCCAAGCCCAACAGCATTTCCGTAAAGGTGATGCAGATGAGTATGAAATATGCCTTGCCGACCTTCGCAACGGTTGAGAAAAGTATTCTCTTGGCGGCTACAAGCTTAACCGAATTGCGTTCGCCCGCAATTCTTATAACAAGCTCCTTGAAGGATTTGTAATCGGCGGTAAGGAAGCAGCACGAAACAATCGCTACGAGCAGACCTACTGCAACCATGGGTATCTGCTTTGCAGTGCCCCATACGGCGCTCAGCGGAGAAGCGAGGATCGACAGATCGAAGCTCTGCGTTTTCTCAACTGTAACCTCAGCCGTTTCCTCGGCACTGCCGAGAAGGCCCGAAAGGAAATTCTCAACGTATCCGCTTAAACTCATTCTCAGGCTCTCGGGCAGTCTGACAAGCCGCGTGTTGATCCATTCGGAAACCTGAGTTATGAACAGCTCCGTGTTCTCGAGCTTGAGCATAATGAAATCCCAGAATGACTTAAGCTCGGTGATAAGTCGTACAATGAGCAATACCGCCAGCGAGCCGAGTATTACAAAGCAGAATATAGCCAGCAACGCCGAAATGAAGCCTCTGAACTTTCCCTTCGTCTTTCTGACAATGGCGTTAACAGGCTTCTGCAGTACAGTTGCAATAAATACAGCGAAAATGAAGGGCAGACACACGCCGAAAGCATACTTAAAGAACAGATAAAACAGTCCTATAAGCAGTACGAAATAGACAACGTCAATTATAAAATTTTTTCTCTTTGTTATTGAGTCCATCACTGTATCTCCCGCGGAAATTTGCTGTATTATATACATTTTATACTATTTTTTTCACTTATACAATAAATAATGTTAACATTTATAGAAATTTTACATTTTTATAGTTTTATACTTTATTATTTGCGAAAATTATGTTAAACTGTTATCTGTATTATTTTAAGTATAGGACGTGAAACCATGAAAATAGCTGTTATGGGTTACGGTACCGTCGGCTCGGGCGTAGTCGAGGTCTTCCTTAAAAATCACGACAGTATAATCAAGCGCTGCGGACAGCCTGAGCTTGACCTTAAATATATACTTGACATCCGCGATTTTCCCGACGATCCGAATGCGGACAAGTTTGTCAAGGACTTTAACGTAATTCTCAACGACGACGAGGTTAAAATCGTAGTCGAGACCATGGGCGGACTTCACCCCGCGTTTGAATTCGTTTCAAGCTGCCTTAAGGCGGGCAAGAGCGTTGTTTCCTCAAATAAGGAGCTTGTTGCCACTAAGGGCTACGAGCTGTTAAGCCTTGCCGAGCAGAATAACGTAAACTTCCTGTTCGAAGCTTCCGTCGGCGGCGGCGTTCCGATTATAAGACCCATAACCCAGTGTCTCGCCGCAAACGAGATTGACGAGATAGCAGGCATACTCAACGGAACAACTAATTTCATTCTGACTAAAATGATAGAGGAGAGTATGAGCTTCGACGACGCGCTTAAGCTCGCTCAGGACAACGGTTACGCCGAAAAGGACCCGACGGCCGATATCGAGGGCTTTGACGCTTGCAGAAAGATCTGCATACTCGCTTCTTTGTGCTTCGGAAAGCACGTATATCCCGACGAGATTCATACCGAAGGCATTACCAAGATAACGCTTGCCGACGTTGAATACGTTAACTCATACAACGCGGTAATCAAGCTTCTCGGCAGAGCCTGCCGCGTCAGCGACAGCCAGATTTGCGCTATGGTAAGCCCCTGTATCGTCAAGAGCTTCAGCCAGCTGGGTAACGTTCACGACGTATTTAATGCGATTCTTGTCCGCGGCGACGCTATCGGCGACGTTGTATTCTACGGCAAGGGCGCTGGCAAGCTCCCGACCGCAAGCGCGGTTGTTGCCGACGTTATCGACTGCGCCAAGCACGCCAACCGCAAGAAGATTTTCGGCTGGGGCGACAGCGAGCCGGGTTATATTTACGATTATCTTCAGATGGAGAACGCGCTTTATATCCGCGCAAGTGCACAGGACAAGGCTCTGGCGCTCGAAAAGGCTGCCGAGCAGTTCGGCGAGATTACCGTGCTTTACAGACGTAACGCTCCCCATGACGAGTTCGCGTTCGTAACCGACACCGACAAAGAGGGCGTGCTTCGCGAAAAGCTTGCAAAGCTCGATATGATTACTCCCCTTTCAATCATCAGAGTAACGGATTATTGATAAACAAATTTGCTAACGGAGGCAAAATATGGCATTGATTGTACAGAAATTCGGCGGCAGCTCCGTAGCCAACGCCGAAAGAGTGATGAACGTTGCGTCCATCGTAACGGACACCTACCGTCAGGGTAACGACGTTATCGTCGTAGTGTCCGCTCAGGGCGACACAACCGACGACCTTATCGAAAAGGCGTTTGAACTGAATTCCAAACACTCCAAGCGTGAGATGGATATGCTTCTCACCGCGGGCGAGCAGATGTCGGTAGCGCTTCTTGCTATGGCTATCGAGAAAATCGGCTGTCCCGTCGTTTCGCTTCTCGGCTGGCAGGCGGGCTTCAATACGACCTCGACCTACGGCACGGCGAGAATCAAGTCGATTAAGGCCGACAGAATGAAGGCCGAGCTTGATAAACGTAATATCGTAGTTGTTGCGGGCTTCCAAGGCATCAACAAATACGATGACCTGACCACTCTGGGCAGGGGCGGCAGCGACACGAGCGCGGTTGCAATAGCCGCGGCGCTTCACGCGGACCGCTGTCAGATTTATACCGACGTCGAGGGCGTATATACGGCTGATCCCCGTAAGGTTGAGGGCGCGAGAAAGCTTCCCGAAATCACCTACGACGAGATGCTCGAGCTGGCAACGCTCGGCGCGCAGGTATTAAACACCCGCTCGGTTGAAATGGCTAAGAAATACAACGTTGAAATAGAAGTGCTTTCAAGTCTTAACAAGGCTTCGGGTACAATAGTAAAGGATGGTTCAAAAATGGAAAAAATGCTTGTCAGAGGCGTTGCGAAGGATACGGACGTCGCAAGAATTTCGGTAACCGGTATGCCCAACACTCCCGGTGTTGCGTTCCGTCTTTTCGGCAAACTCGCCCAGAGAAAGATTAACGTAGATATAATTCTTCAGTCAGTCGGCAGAGACGGCACGAAGGACATCACCTTCACCGTTTCCAAGGCAAACGCCGAGGATGCCGTTGAGGCTATCCGTTCAAGCTTCGACCTTGACGAGGATGCAATTTCCTGCGACACCAACATAGCGAAGGTTTCCATAGTCGGCGCGGGTATGGAGTCTCACCCCGGCACCGCTTCGAAGATGTTCGAGGCGCTGTTTGAGGAGGATATCAATATCGATATGATTTCCACAAGCGAAATCAAGATTTCCGTACTTATAGACGCCAAGGACGCCGACAGAGCGGTCAACGCCGTTCACAAGGCATTTCTTCCCGAGGAATAAGATATTAAAAATAAAGGACAGGAGCTTGCTCCTGTCCTTTGCTTTTGCCTAATTCTTAAAGAAACTTCTGAGGCGGTCAAATTTGAATTCCTTATAATGCTCAATAAATTTAATCACCTGGAACGCCGCGCCCCCGAAGAAACCTGCGACAATATCTCCCATAGTATCCGTATTGCTGTGCTGTACACCCATGTGCATCACGCAGTCCGTGGTAAACTCAATTATCTCCCAAAAGCCTGCGCAGGAATATGCGAACAGACCGGCGATGAGTGTTATCACAAACCGTTCCGGGGGTAAATCGAGCTTTCTGACCACATAGTAACCTATAGTATAGCCTATATAGCCTAAGATAACTCCGCTGACAAAATGCACCACCCTGTCATACCCGGGGAAACGATCGTAGAATTTCAGTATTGAGCCTGCGGCGGCAGTAAGTGTAAATATCTGAGCCATAGCGTAAGTTCCCAACGGAAAACGCCACAGCAGCAGCGACAGCGCAACTATTGCAAGAGCCATTCCCACCTGATCAAACAGCTCGGAATTCGGCGCTATTTTCGGAGCAAGCACAACGGACATCGCGAGAATAATCAGAAGCGACCCGACTGAAACGCCAAGTCTTCTGACGGTTTCAATCTTCGCACCCTTCCAGTCTGAAATAGTGATTTTCATACTCTCACATCCTTTGCCGCTGAGTATTCTATCACTATTTTTAAAAAAAGGGTTAACAATCTGTTAACTTTACCAATGGGCAGGCAGGTCATAATTCCGCTGTTTCCCTATATAGTCCCAAATGATCCGCCTGTGCGAATTTGCAAGGCTGTCGGGGATTTCGTCGGGCAAAAACCAGCGTAATTCCTCCGACTCGCCGTCGCTGATTTTCGGCTCACCGCTGTAATTGTCGCAGGTGTAGGCGATTACAACTACGTACCACTCGTCGCCCGTCTCGCCCGTGCAGAAATAATCCTTTCCCGAATACACGCCGAAAAGCTCCAGACTGTCAATATCAACATCAAGGCTCGTTTCCTCGCGGACCTCGCGCACGGCGGTTTCCTCACACGATTCGCCGAGCTCCATAAGTCCGCCCGGCAAGCCCCAACGGCCCTTCGGGTGAGTTCTCTTTTGCAGGAGTATTCTCCCCTTGCCGTCTTTTATGATAACCACGCTGCCCGTCAGGGAAATACATCTGTGCCCGATAATTTTCCTTAATTCCTCAATATATCCCATAATCCACCTCACATATTTTCTTTGCATTTTAATAATATCATATCATTTTTACATTGGCAATAAAACATATCGGAGTTTATCGGGTAATTGAAATGCGTAACCTTTCAAGCTCCCCTTGTCAGGGGAGCTGTCAGCCAAAGGCTGACTGAGGGGTAGTAAAGGTTGATAATACTGCA
>JAEEUJ010000084.1 GCA_016290515.1 Clostridiaceae bacterium | reverse complement strand
ATTGAGTGTGCGCCGAATACCCTTCACCGTGTCGTGTGCAAGTGAAGCGCCCTTTTTCTCTCTGTTTCTTATTCTGCCGTTGTTGAGCAGATTTACAAGGAACTGCTGACAGGCAACCGTTGATATTTCGCTCAGCCGCATTTTACCGAACTCGGGAAGTATATACAGCTTGAATTTGTTTTCGTAGGTTTTAACGGTGTATTCCTTGATTACTCCCCTGCAGAAAGCATCTATCCATATTTCGTACCAGGTTTCAAGCGTGGGATCGGATTCGGTAAGATAATTGTGTGTCGCAAGGATTTTCTGCTCCTCGCTGTATTTTTCCTGTGCCGTCTTAAGCTTTTCCTGGCACTCGGTTTTCGTTTTAGCCGTTACGCTTATACGCTTAACCTTGCCGTTTTCGTCCTTGCCGATATTAAACCAGCCTTCCCATCTGCCGTCTTTCCGTTTGCGGATTGTACCTTGTCCTTTAGCTCTGCGAGCCATTATAAATCACCTCCGACACAACAAATACCATAAAGTTTCAGAAATATCCAGACAATTATTTATTAACCTGATTATCAATCCATTTTTTCAGTGCTTCCTTCGGTATTACGATGCGCCTTCCTATCTTCATTGTAGGAAAGGTGCTGTCTTTTTTTATCAGCTTATACAGGCTGACGGGGGCAATTGAGAGCACCTCTGCCGCCTGTTCAACAGATAATGTAACGGGCATTTCATCAAAATTCGTAAACATATTTTTCCTCCTTTTTTCGTGTAAAACCCTTTTAAGTTGTTCTGTGTAAACTTTTTGCTCCGGTATAGCATGATTTTTTTACATTGACATGAAGAAACCTTCGTCCTCATCTTCGGTTTCAATTTCGTAACCTTCAACATAACCGCGGAATTCCACAATATCGTTATGGTTTATATCCACACCGATCTTTTCCCATTTTTCGGGAGCGTCGCCTAAGGAGAATGTGCCGTCTTCGTAATAAGTACGCTCATAGCTTTCCAGCTCGGCTTTGATATCATCGAGCTTAGCCCTGTACGGAAATCTCATCTGACCGACTTCTTCAATTACATATTCACCGTTTTCATCCTCATCGACAATTTGCCACAGCTTTCTTGAATCGCCTATTGAAAGCAATCCGTCATTATAATAATGGAATTCTTCTTCGGATTCTTCATACGGCTCGTATTCTTCGTAAAATTCCTCTGCAGGCTCGTTTTCAGCTTGCCAAGGTGTTTCTTCCTCTTGTTCTTCTTCGTGCGTTTCTGCCTTGTTTAACTTGCGAACAGCCGTATCAACAGCTGCGATACCGATGCCGATAACGGCGGCAACATTGCCCGAAGCAATTTCGGAAGCTTCTTCATCATTTTCTTTTTTGGTGTTCTCTGTAGTACCCTTCAAGCCGAGAGCCGCACGTTTTTCCATTTCACGCTTCCTAAGCTCGAGATCAATCTGACCGTTAAGGCTGTCGATTCTCTTTGAAGAAGCTATGCTCATAGCGTATGCAAACAGACTCAGCGCATCGGATATAACGGCCTTGTTGGTATTGTCAACGCCTTGCTGACTTGTATGGCTTATGCTCTCGGAAAGCTTCAGGACATATGAGATAAGCTGATTTTTAAGCGAACGGAATTCGTCGTTTTCCTCAAGCGGAATGTCTTCATCGTTACGGCTGTCATAATATACCGAAAGCTTTTCATGGTTGAGCCGGTTCCACTCGGCATAGAGTTCAGCTATCTCAGGCACTTTTGCGATCTCTTTCACAAGATTATCGATCTTGTCCTTCACTCTCTTCGGCAGATAACCGTAAATCATTTTGCCTTTGCATTGAGAAAGATCATACCGCAAATCCATGAACTGCTCGAGCATATTATCGCTGACTTCGGCATTTACAAGTCGCTTAATGATTTCATCGTATGTCTGTTTAAGCTCGTCACGGATATCGGTCTGGAGCTTGAATAACTTGTACTGCTCGTTGCGGAATATATCATTAACGAGAGCGCTTTTGAGATCAAGATAACCTTTCTTGGTAATATATCCCGTTCCGTTTTCGGAGTAAACCATAAGGTGAACGTGAGGATGGTGCTCCGTGTTATGGAACGCAGCATACCATTTCAGTTCGCTCATATTGATTTTATGAGCTTCTGCAATCTCATTAAGATTACGGCGGATACAACCTTTCCACGCCTCTGCATTATCATATCCGAGACGCGATGCATCTTCTCTGCGAAGAGATATGACATCCGTGAACACAATACCGTGAACATGAGCTACCTCATCGGCTACTTTATCGAGATCAATATCTTCATCCGTATCGGAAAACAAACCGTGCGAGCCGTGTTTTTCAACGCCGGGACGCTCTGCGTAATAGTGAACGAGAGCGCTCATGTCAGGTTCGTTTTCAATGTTTCTTTCGACCACGGCGGCGAGTAATTCTTCGGCAGTGGCTCTCGTTTTATCTTCGAGGAAAGTATTGAACTCAGGATAGAGATACACCTCGGGGAACTTTTTAATAGCCCTTCGTATCATCTCATCCTGTTTCTGTGTAACCGGACGCCTGTCGCTGTTAATTTCAAGTTTTTCAACGCCCGGGCGAGTTGCCATGTACCTAACCAGATTGCTTGCACCTTTTACATTTCCGGCTCGGTAATAGTTAGTTGATAAAATGATCTTTGCCATTACGAATTATCCTCTTCACCGAATTTAATAATGCCGTTTGTCTCGGCAACGCTCTGCGCAATATGTTTGCGTATTTCATCAATCTGCTCTTGCGAAAAATCATATTCACCAGACAGAATATCAGTAAGGACTCCCATCTCAACTGCCAATTTGAAAAGCATTTCGCACATATTTCTTTCTGTTCCCGCGATTACATTTTTCAATGACCGATTGATTATAGGCGACAAACAATCGACACTCTGCTCGGCATAAAGGTAGGAGATATAGAAATCAATTGCCTCATTAATGAAGTGACTTCGGTTCTTTGTGCCGGACAGAATCATCGCCGTTTTTATCTTATTATCCTTTGACGGAGTCATATTAAAAGCATATCTTTTCTTGTTCTCATTGTTCATAATCTGAAAAGCCTCATTTCAAAACATACACGCTTTGCGGAATATCGTTAAAACCGCTAAACAGTCGGCTCTGCCGGCTGATGTGAGCCTGTCGGGGGAGCGAAAGCCACACCCGACTTAACCCTGCTTATATAGTTGGCAAAAAAGCGCGCGCAATCAATAGTATTCAAAGTATGAAAGCAGTTCGCCGTCAGGCGTATATGCCTGCTTGACAAGATGCTTCATAGCTTCATTTTTATCTGCCAGGTCATATAGCGTATACAGATTCGTGGTCTGTTTGTTATCCTTAAATCTGTGGTCAATACTTATGAGGAGCTTGTCCTCTAATTCTTTGAGAGCTTTATCAACAGTGGGAAAAGAAATCCCACCGCACATATTCTTTATTGTTTCGCGTGAAGGAAAGCACTGGCCGTGCTCATCAGTGAAACGGGCAAGAACACAATAGACTCTGAACGCTCTCGGCGAAAGACCGCGCTCAAAGATATCAAACGGAACGATAAAAAATGTTCCGGGCTGATACGGATATTCATGTTCTTTTTGTTTGCCAAGCATAATCAGAACTCCTTTCATAAAATGATTATTAGAACATTTGTTCACTTGTGCACTGATTATATCATCCATTTAGATTTTTGTAAATACTTGCCTGTACCAATATTTGGACATTGCGAAACGAATCAATATGAAATGTTAAAAATGACTTGCAATAACCTCCGACAAGAGTTAAAACACAAACGACCTTAGGAGGTGTTTTTATGAAGGTTACACAATACAAATCATTTGACGAGATGCCTGAGTTCATATCAATGCCACAGGCAGCAGCTGTTCTCGGTATATCAGGAGCATCACTTTATCGCTATGCTGACAGAGACAAAACGTTTCCTGTTATAACGATGGGAAGGCGTCATATGGTTCCGACCAAGCAGTTGGAGAAATGGATTGATGAACAGGTTAAGAAAAGAGGTGGCTGATATGAAGATTACAATCGCAATTCTTGTTCTCCTGTTGGCGACCATAACGGCAACAGTATTCACGGTTAAAGATTCACCGCCGACAGAAAATCCAACGAGCGAAACGCAAATAACACTTTCAACAACAGAAAAAGAAACGGCAACGGAAATATTATCCGTCACCGAATCAAAAACTTATGAAATTGAAACCGAAACCGTTGCGCCGACCGCAGAGCGCAAAGCGGAAATGACAACGCAGAAGCCTGCAACAACGAAACCGATAACAACGACAACGCAAAGAACTACTGTTCCGTCAACAACTCAGGCTCCCGTCACAACTACGAAGCCGGTCACTACTACCGTTCCAATCACTACCACTCAACCGGTTACCGAGCCGGTCGATATAGACATTGACTACTATATCAATTATGCTATCGAGTACGGCAAGAGCATCGGACTGGAATATCTCCCTGATGCAAAGGATTGTTGGGATACGCCAATCATCATAGCAAGCGACAATCACGATTCAGCTCTGCGAGATATACAGTGCAGGCTGAACAGATACAAGAATTTAGAGGGAGACGAATACTTTTGTGTATGGGCAGAGCCGTATAAGAGCAATCAATATGAACTCTATATAGGTTATGCGTGATTAAACTGAATACATAACGAATCAAGCACCGCCGAAAAGCGGTGCTTTGTTATTTGTAAATATCTTCTGTGAATTGCGCTCCCAGGATGAATCCCCGGCGAAATGCGGCCTTTTCAAGTATGACCGATAACATCTCGCTGTCCCTTACGAAACGCTCAAATAATGCTTTCTGCGGCTCACAAAGTGCTTTTTTCAGCTCATCATATGATTCGCTCACGCTTACGAGCAAAGATTCATATTCGGGATTTGCTTTCGTCCTGATTTCCTCACTCGGATTGATATTGCCGTTCCACAGTTCCTCGATAATACTCATTTGTGTCACGCTCCTTTGCAACACAAACACATATCACAACCTCACGAATAAGTCCAGCACTTTTTCACAGGAGAGAAGAAAAGGCTTTTTATTGTTCTGTGTAAAGATTTTGCACTGGTACTTAATGCAAAATCTTTACTAATCTTGATTTTATGGTTCGAGTACTTCCGAAGTTTCACCAAATCGGAAGTATCGCACCGCCTAAACTGCAAAGATTTAACGACGTGTCATACAAAGCAATCCGGTGCTTTCTATTTTCATCCCAAACCGCATACGGAACGCAACGGGTACCGACATGAATATGGTTTTAGCTATAAATCAGATATCATTGATAACTTTTCCTATCGCTTTATCATTAAGGAAAATCACACTCGGTTCTTTCCCTTCCTCTGCGGCGTATTCGGGGCGAGATGAAAGCATAGCCACAAGCTCATCCGTATTATTGAACCTTGTTACCTGATAGGGCTGTTCAAATGCAAGCTTTTCAACGAACAACTTATATTCGCCTTTATCAATTAATAATCCTGTATGCCCGACAAACGCAATATGATCCATCGTATCTTCAATTACAACGCTGATTAAGGATACATTTTCGCAGTTAAAACTGATACCGTGCTTTTTCCAATTCTGCGGTAACGATTCCGCAAGACCGCTTTGCGGAATCGGCATTTCTCCGAAAAGAGTTGTAAAGTCATATTTTCTGCTTTTAAGAATACTGTATCTGTCTGCGTTGTCAATTGCATCGACATCCATCATAAGATAAGTGCCTTTATACTCTTTTTCGGACTTATCAACTTTCAACAAATCGCCCATTAGGAGCATTGCCGTCATTCTGCAGTTTGCATCTGAGTAGTTATGCGACTTTTCCCAGTAGTCCGCACAGGCATACAGGTCGCCTTTGAGGTCACCGAGTCTTAACCAATTCTTAGGAAGTTCAGTTTTCTTAGCTGAAGTATCAGAAAAATCTTTAGCCCACTCTTTATATATGTCAGTATTTTTCAGACCGCTGTTTTCAAGAGTGGTGCAGACCTCATCAATAATTGCGTCATCAATAAGATATGCCGCCTGAGGTAGTTCAGCTGCTTTTTCGGGCGTTTTTGCACTACAGCCGGTCATACATAATACTATCGTTGCAAGCAGAATACTTAAAACTTTTTTCATTGTTTTTTACCTTTTTATAAATGATATTGCGTATTTATTTAACATTGAAATACGCCTTTGCGTCGGCTAACGTTTTGTCTGACAGCGTCCTTACCGTTCCGTCCTCCTGTACCGTTTCAATCATTTTTATAACATAACCCGGGAACAGCTTTTTTCTGTCTTCTATATTGTAGGAGCCGTCACGCGGAACGTCCGCATTAACAACTCTGAAGCTTTCGTTTTCTTTTATCAATTCAAATCGGCAAGGGTAGGAGGAACCGCTTTCTTCGGAAAGTACGCCTTCCTTATACAAATATGCCGATTCAAAAACCCATGCGTAAACATAGTAATCGCCGCTTTGCTTTTCTTCAACGGAAAAAACTTTTATATTTGAAAAGTTATGGCTGTTTACGGAGGCTTCTGGCATATGGCCGGTTACGTAATCGTTTATCAGCTTGTCGGTAACCTTGGAATCAATTGTTACCTGCTGATAAGCGGGGTAGATGTTCGGCAACACCTGCACGCTTCTGCTTAAAAATACAATTACCAATAACGCCGTTAACACAATAATCGGAATTATCATCAGCGTTACTACTTTTGTGATTTTCTTTTTGTTGGTCTTTTTTGAATACTCTGCGACTTTTTCTGCGGTTGCTTTAACATCCTCGTTCATTTTCTCACTCTGCCTTTCTCCGTTGAGGATTTCCTTAATATCCACCTGATAAAACTCTGCCAATTCAATAAGAATACAGATATCCGGCATCGTGTTTCCTGTTTCCCATCGGGATACGGAACGGTTGGTGGTGTTTAGTTGTTCTGCAAGCTCGGCTTGAGTCAGTCCTTTTTCGCATCTTAACGCCTTTAAGAAGGAACCTATCTTTTGTTGGTCCATATTGAACCTCCTTTCATCGCAAGAGTATCATAAAGCCCTCGGGTTTTAAACGACAAAGAGTGAGATTTGCCGTTTTCGCGGGATTAGACACGTCTGTCTATTTCATTATCTTTTCAAAACGGAACATACCGTCGTGTTCCTGTTCATCAATTTCGTCTGCCGATTCTTTTTCATTCGGGTCGGGATGATGGGAGTTGAAAAATTCAACAATATGAAAGCCGCAACGATTCACATAAAAATGAATGTTTCTCGTTTCAAAGTACGGCGTAACCGTTTCCCAAACCTTGACCTCGGGGTGCAGCTTTTCAACCGCACACCACGCAGCATATCCGATGCCCTTGCTGTGAGCTTTTGGCAAAACGAATAGCAGGTCAAGGTCGCCTTTGTCACCGTTTACTCTTAAAACCAGACCGCCGACCTTTTCGTCGCCCTGCATAATACGGTACGCCTCGCCGCTGTCGATTGACTTTTCAATTGTATCGCGGGAGATTATTTCACCGTCTTCCTCAAAATGATTGTCTCTGCGTCCAAATTCTTCAAGTGCGCCGTAGTTGAACGCCTCCTGATTATCTGTTATAAATTGTTCTCTGTCGTCCCGCTCAAGGGGAACAAGGCGAATGTTTTGTTTATTCATTGTTTATCCCTGCTTTCTCTGTAAATGACCACTCAATAAAACTGTTTATGAAAAAATTGAATATCAATCCGACAAATCCCGATTTGTTGAATTGATTATATCATATATTTATCTCAAAATAAACAACTATTTCCTGTTAGCACTCAGCCCGCATCGGTTTTTCCGGTGCGGGCTTTTTTGTTTTCTGCTCATTTTTTGCGTCAAATCTGACGCTTTTTTCTTTTCCGAAAATGAAAATGTGTCAAATACGGGATATACGCCAATTTTTCCGTTTCATCCGTATAATTAGTATGAGCGGTGAGGCTTAAATAAAAAAACAACTATCCAATAAATCCCTCGCACTTTCGGATTGCAGAAGGACTTGAAGTTGCTTTGCAACCCCCTCGCAAACATTGGTCGCCTTGCTCGCTTGAAGCGCTTCGCATTGCTCCCTGTTTCTTCACTCGACTTTAACGCCTTCATCTGCCACAGGCAGCGGCGTCAAAGTCTCCCCCTGTTCTCAGAGAGGACCAATAAGGTTCTGCCTTTGCTTGAAAATATGCCGTTTTCATAAGAAGGTTTGACTCGCCTGTCGGCTCAGACATCGCTTCCGCCTTTGGCAGAGGTCTCCACCGGAGACCACGCGACCTACGGGCTGTCGCATTTAAGCGAAAAACAAACAGGCAAAGATAATTTAATGGCAGTGATTCATAAACCAGTTATTTCAAATCATAATCGATAGTGGGACTGTCAAACAGGGTTGGTAAAAAATTAAT
>JAEEUJ010000083.1 GCA_016290515.1 Clostridiaceae bacterium | reverse complement strand
GCCCTCGGCGACGAGTGCCGTAAGGAAAAGGTTTCCGTTCTCTTAGGACCCGGAACCAATATCAAGCGTTCACCGCTCTGCGGCAGAAACTTTGAGTATTTTTCCGAGGATCCCGAGCTTGCGGGCGAGATGGCTGCCGCGTTTATCAACGGCGTTCAGTCCAAGGGCATAGGCACCTCGCTTAAGCACTATGCCGCAAACAATCAGGAAACCCGCCGTATGACCGTCAACACCGTTGTTGACGAGAGAACGCTTCGTGAAATCTATCTTCGTCCGTTTGAGATTGCCGTCAGAAAGGCACAGCCCTGGACGATAATGAACGCATACAACAGACTTAACGGTTACTACTGCGCCGAGAATAAATGGCTTCTTACCGACGTTCTGCGTAAGGACTTCGGCTATGAAAATCTTGTAGTTACCGACTGGGGCGCGGAAAATGAGCGCGTACCCGGACTTATTGCCGGTCAGGAAATCGAGATGCCCACATCCTCGGGCGACGGCACAAAGCTTATCGTCGAGGCTGTCAAGGACGGCACTCTTGACGAGGCTGTGCTCGACCACGCGGTTGACCTTATACTCGATATGGTTGACAAGTCGGTTGCAACCCTCGGCGAGTACACCTACGATCCCGCGGAGCATCACGCGCTCGCGAGGAAAATTGCTTCACAGTGTATGGTACTTCTTAAAAATGAGGACAACATTCTCCCGCTTAAGAAGGACGCTAAAATCGCCGTTATCGGTGAGATGGCGAAGAAGCCGCGTTATCAGGGCGCAGGCTCGTCGCTTATCAATCCCATTCAGCTTGACTGCGCTTACGATACACTTAAGGAAATGGGCGTTGACTTCTCCTATGCGCCGGGCTTCGTAACCGATAAGAAAAAGAAGAAAAAGGTCAGCGAGGACGCTCTCGTTGAAGAGGCGGTCAACACCGCGAAGGATGCCGAGGCAGTTCTTATGTTCATCGGTCTTACCGACGAGTACGAAACCGAAGGCAGCGACAGAAAGCATATTAATCTTCCTCCGCTTCACAACAGACTTGTTGAGGAGGTCCTCAAGGTCAACAAGAACGTTATTGTAGTCCTTTCGGGCGGCGCTGCGGTTGATATGCCGTGGGCTGACGACGTTAAGGCTATACTCAACGGCTTCCTTACCGGTCAGGCATCGGGCAGCGCGGCATGCGACGTGCTTTTCGGCGACGTCAATCCGTCGGGTAAGCTCTCCGAAACCTACCCCTATGCTCTTGAGGATAATTCAAGCTACAAGTACTTCCCCGGAACAAGCGTTTCCGTCGAGTACAGAGAGGGCGTTTATGTCGGCTACCGTTACTACGATTCAGCCAAAAAGGATGTTCGTTTCCCGTTCGGCTTCGGCCTTTCATACACGACCTTTGAATACAGCGACTTAAAGCTTTCCGCCGACTCAATCAAGGACAGCGACACGCTCACCGTAAGCTTTAAGATTAAGAACACGGGCGCGGTTGACGGCGCTGAGGCTGCCCAGCTTTACGTTTCGGACGTTGAGTCCACCATCTACCGTCCCGTCAAGGAATTAAAGGGCTTCAAAAAGGTATTCCTGAAGGCAGGCGAGGAGAAGGAAGTTTTCATCGACCTTGACAAGAGAGCCTTTGCCTTCTATAACGTTGACGCTCACGACTGGCAGGTTGAGACGGGCGAATTTAAGATTCTCGTCGGCGCGTCAAGCCGTGATATCAGACTTGAGGCGAGCGTAAACGTTGAGTCAACGAGCAGCTATGCAATACCCAATTACAGCACTCTTGCTCCCGCTTACTACACCGCAGACGTAAACAACGTAACCGACGAGCAGTTCCGCACCGTTCTCGGTCACGAAATTCCTCCTACCGAGAGGGATAAGTCAAAGCCGCTTACTATTCTCAATACTATCGAGGACGCGGCTGACGGCAAGTGGGGCGGACGTCTTAACAGAATGCTTAAGAAGATGCTCGGTGAGGACAATCTCGCTTCAGCCGTTGCGCTTCAGCTTCCCATCAAGAACTTTATCTCCATGAGCTTCGGTATCTTCTCGCCCAGAATGGCGGAGGGCCTGCTCGTAATTCTCAACGAGGATAAGTTCGGCAAGGGCATGCGAATGATAATCGGCGGCTTCTTCAAGGGCGGCGGATTCAAGCAGCTCGGCAAGTTAAAGCAGATTTAACAGCATAAAATTAACGGGTATCCTTTCGGATACCCGTTTTAATTTTTTATTATTTTATTTTGATTCCCAGTCCGTAATCTTATTATAGAAGCTGAGTGTTCCGTCGTCGCCGAATACCGCCATAACGCCTTGTTCCTGTCCTGTGACGAGTATCGGGCAGTGACAGATTCGTGTCAGACGGCGCGCTGTCGGGTCGGTGCAGTAATTGTTCGTAATTACCGCATAGTCGGGGTTTAGCGTTTTAAGCCAGCCTGGAGTTGTCGAGCCCGAATAGCTGTGATGACCGACCTTGAGTATATCAACCTTGCCGATTTGCGGCGCGAGCCTTTCCTCGTCGCCCGTGTAGTTGTCAATGTCACCCGCGAGGAATGCGCGTCTTCCGTCCTTCTCAACAAGCACGCCCATTGAATTGTCATTCTCGCCGATGTCGCTAAGCTTCGTTTCCGATTCGGTGTTAAACAGCGTAATCTTAAAGCTGCCGAGCATAAATTCGGTTTCCTCAATGTCGGCAATAATCGGCACATTCTTAGCGTTCAGCGCATTGACCGTTTGCTCGTAAACCTCTTTGTTATCCCATTCAACGATTTCGGACGAGCGTATTCTCGACTCATCGTAGCGCTTGAGATAAGCTCTGTCGATTACTATGTCATCATCCGCAATCACGGTGTCAAAGCCGCCTATGTGGTCTGAATGGGCGTGAGTGCCGAGTATGAAGTCAAGATGCACCTTGCCGTCGGATGACCTGCAGTTCTTCTTTAAGTAGCCGAGCACCTCGTTCTCATAGCCTCTGAAAACAAGGTTGGGGAAGTTCCTCGGATTGTCGCTGTCCTCGGCGCAGTCAACGAGGGCGTAATGTCCGTCGCTCTCGATAAGTATCGCGTCGGAGCTGCCCGTGTTCAGAAAATGAATTGAGCTTTGATGAGCGTTGCCGCCGAGTGCGGGAATGTTCGTTTTCTCACGGATTTTATTCATTTCCCTGTTCGGTCTGACATACATTATAAATATTATTGCGTAAGCGGCAGCCAGCGCCGCAACAGCTAATATCAGAATTGCCTTAACCCATATTTTCATCTGTATTCCTCCCGTGGATTGCTTTCGGCTTAATTCTATCACACAACCCGAACCGAAGCAATAATGAAATCGAAAAAATAAAACGGACGTTATAAACGCCCGTTTTTTTGCTGTAGAACTATTTCATCCCGTCGGTTTTACCAAGTCGGCGCTTTGATTTATCTCTCTGTTGTGTATGGTTACCTCTAACATTGAGTGAGGAATTCTCGAATTGTCAAGTGAATACTCAACTACATATTCTTCGTTTGTTCTCAACCAGTATTCCGTCTCAACACCCGAGGGAAGAGTATAGTCGAACGGCTTGAGATACATATACCGCTTTGTGGGGATGATCTCAATTTCATAAATGATTGTGCTGTAAGAAATATCCTCGTCAATCTCGGTTTCTTTCTCCCTTATATCCTGCCTAAATTTGAAATTCGGAATAACGTCGGTGGAGGCGTAACGCCCATAGCCATCGGACCAATTCTCAACTTCCAATGTAAACGTGTTTGCAGAACTGATTCTTTGAACGGTATAGCCTTGGATTAAATCTCTGCTGAAACCTTCCGATTCCTCTTCGCGTTTGTTTAATGCGAAAACGTCGCAGGGGTTATCGCTTTGCGCAATTGCAAAACTGTTTAGCAGTAAATTGTGTTTCGGATAATTGTACGTAACCGTTTTTACAAGTATCATAGTGAGAATAATCAGAATTATACCTGCAAATGAGGACATAATTACTTTCAAAGCTTTTCTGATAAATCTGATATTAAATGCTCCAAATGATTTGCCGGTCTTGCCGACACGAACTGCGCATATAATCATCGGTACAAGCATTATTGTGTAGAAAACAGCAGAGGCAAAAAATATAGTGAATGAGAAGTTAATGTTACTGATATACGGCAGTATTGCAAAGGCGTCAATTCTGCCCTTGAAAGTGTACAACAGATATGTCGAAATTGCAGACGGATAATAGAGATTTTGTATTCCAAAATACAACACGTATATTCCAACAACCGCAAGAATACCGCCAAGACTGTACTGCTTCGCCTTGGAGCGTACGGTTGCATAAGCCGCCAGAATAACAAGCGCTTCAATAATGATGTTAATTATACATAATTCGTTGTTAGACTTCCAGCAGACAATAATGGTAATATGGATGTTAAAGAGTAATATTAACAATGACATAAGACGGCTGTCGATACCGCCAGTTTTATGTAGTTTCGACATATCATAGCCTATCTTCTCACCGTCGCCCATTTCGGACACGGCTTTTTCCTCGGCTTCGGTTTCGTTATAACCTCGGTCAAGGTAGAAATCGGCAAGCTCGTCAATATGTGAGCTGAGCTCGGCGGCAATTTCCTGCCGTGCAGATTTACTTTTAACACCCGAAACAACTTCGGATATGTATTCGTCTTTCCTCATAACTGTTTAATCTCTGTATTTCGCTTTTAGCATTCCTGCAACTGATGCCATGTAAGGAATAAAAGTAAGTGCAATATTAAAACCGACAGATTCATACAAGTTGCTTGTGAAATGGTAAGCTTGAGGATTGTATATAAAATCAAAAACGCCGTTTAGCGCGGATGTCCACCACGATACTGCCTGATACGCAAGTTCATCGTTGGTAACCCATTCAAAAGTGTCTAACATAAACATAAGGATAATATGCGGCAAAAGGAAAAGAAGCGTCCCCGATACTGCACCTATTTCACATTTTATATGTTTACCGAACTTGTAATACATAATAAGCAACAAATAATTTGTTAAGCTGATTATAATTAAAAAAATCATAACGTTTTTGTTATACAGAGGAATTTCTTCCGTTTCCGGATCATAGAATACGATTTGTTGCAAAATTCCGCTTCCGTAAGTAATAAGGCTGAACATAAGGTTAAGACTTGCCCACAGAAAAGATATTCCTACTCCCGAAAAGAATAACGTAAGCACGTTTTCACGGACGTTTATATTATGCAACTTGGCAAGCTCTTCGGAAACCGTCTCGGGCGGTCCCATTTCTTCAACCGCTTTTTCCTCGGCATCTTCTTCCGACATACCGTTGTTAATGTAAAAATCCATAAGCTCGTCGATATGTGCGGCAAGCTCTTTTTCAATTTCCCATTTTTCCTTTTTGCTGTCGATTTTCGACACTATTGCGGCAATATATGCGAATTTTTTCATAACAACTCCAAATGATTATTTAAAAACAAAGCGATACGGTTTTGAAACTTGCGTATGCGGCAATTACCCAAATGCCAACACAGATTATTGCCAACAGTTCGTTATAAGGCGACGGACAGTCATCCTTTTTCCTCGCAGTTACGTCAATTGTTGACAGAATAAGAACAATAATCGGTTTGGCGCAAAAAAGCGTAAATCCATCAGTCATCATCTCAAAACCTACATAAATGCCTGACAAAACATCCATTATTCCGCCGAGGAAAAATGTAAAATAAAACACAATGGCAATTAAGAGTCTTATTAAACCGATTACCGTTAAAACCAAAAGAAATGTACTGATTGGGCTTGGGTGAAGTTGGGACAGTTTCTCTGCAATCAGTTCCGAGCCGCCCATATCGGCAACTGCACGTTCCTCGGCTTCTTCTTTCGAACTGCTTCTGTCGAGATAGAATTCAGTCAGCTCGTCGATATGCGCGGCGAGCTCTCTCTCGGTTTCCCGTTTCGCTTTTTTGTTTGAAATTTTCGACACAGCCGAAGCTATGTACTCGTCTTTTTTCATAATTGCTCCGAATGGTTATTTGTTAAAACCCGAGTAAACACGTTTCGTTCCATAAGATTGCCGCGGCAACCCAGATACCAATGCAGATAACAGACAAAATATAATCCAATATTTTTATGGTTTCTTCTTTTATACGGTTTTTGCAAGTGTTTATCGTAAAAATCAATACAAGAATCGGTTGAGCGAAAAACAGGGTTAATCCATCGCTTACAACCTCAAACATTATCAAAGCGCATGCAAAGTAATTTAAGAATCCACCCGAATAATATCCTTTATAACAAATGAGAGCTAATACTGTTTTTACAATACCAACTATGGTTAAAGCTAAAATTGTTCTGCTTATACCTTCTTTGTGTAATTCTCTCATTTTATCAGCAATCAGTTCCGGACCGCCCATATCCGAAACAGCGCGTTCCTCGGCTTCTTCAGCGGTCATGTTTCTGTCGAGATAGAAGTCAATCAGCTCGTCGATATGCTCGGCAAGTTCGCAGGCGGTTTCCCACTTTGCTTTTTTGTTTTTGATTCTCGACACAGCCGAAGCTATATATTCGTCCTTTTTCATAACTGCTCCGAATTGTTTTAGCTTGCGGTCTCTGCGCTGTCTTTCATCTGCCGTGCAAGCTCATGCTCGCTGAACACTTTTTTCTGTATGGCAGAAGCGCTTACAGCTTTTTGTATTTTATCTTTGATTTCTCCGTCAAGTTCGTAAAGCTTTTCACTTTCGTAACATTGGTAGCCTTCCGATATATGATGTGTTGCATAGAGCTTACCGTCAACGGTTTCAACTATTAATCCCTGAACTCTGTAAGCGCAGTCCAAGCCTTTGAAATGCCAATAAACTTCATAAGAAGCTTTGAAATCTTCATGAGGAATTTTGTCGTAATCCATTCTTTTTTCTGCTTCGCGCTCATTCAGTTCATCTATTATATCGGTTATTTTATCCGAAACGGCAACGCCGTTATCGTCTGTTTCAACGTCATCCGGTTCACCTAACGCTTCGAAAACATACGACAGTATTGAGTCCATATCGGGATAATCGCTGCCATCCACTGCGTTTCTAAGAAAAGATAATTCGTCTTCTGTTAGCTCGCTGAATATTTCAGCGTCTCCGACTTCCACTGATGAAAGCTCGGCTGTAAGAAAATCATATTGCCTCAGAATTTCATTGCTTATGTGAATAGATGCAGATACGCCGCCGAACCTGCCTCCTTCAACACACAGCAGATAGTCCGGATTGTCGTTAAGAATCCAGACATCTGCATAATCGCAAAAACTTTCAGGCATCTTTTTGGTCGGTCGGAATTGCTCGGGAACGCTGTGCCAGGACTGCGTTCCGTTGTAATAATCATCGCCGTAATCAAGTTGATAATAGTCTATATCGTACGGAGAGTATATTGTTTCGGGAAAATCGTTTCTTTTAATCAGTGAATCCGAGGCAATTTCTTTAGGCATATGCTTTTCATATTGTTTTAATTCAACCTTCGGCAGCCAAAAAGTGTAAAATGCGCAAGCAAATATGAAAACAGAAGATAAAACGATAGCTAATGCGGATTTAACTTTATTATTGAGTAAAACTTTCTCCTTGTCTTCATCTCTCAAAGCAAGGTAAGTGCAAACAGCTAAAATTCCTATAATAACCGAAACATACAGATTGATTATGACGTCATAACCGTATCCAATGAATATACCCGAAAAATCGCCTTCCGAAACCGAATCCAGTACAATTAATACAATATTTGTAATATTCAGCAGAATCAGTATGGATTCAACAGACAATAGCAAGCCAAGCAATCTGCCTCTGAGTTGATAACAAGCAAATGTTAAAGCTGACAGGACGATAAGAATAATGTAATCTCTGGTCAACAGAGTGTACCATTCGCTGATTCCGAACATATCAACAAAAGAAAAATATGTTAAATGCACGATACCGGGGAATAATTCCAAAACGAATCTTGTGGCAAGTATACTAGCGACAATGCCCAATAACACGCCTTTGTCAGCTGACGGGTGCAGCTTATTCATTTTATCTGCAATCAGTTCGGGACCGCCCATATCCGAAACAGCGCGTTCCTCGGCTTCTTCAGCGGTCATGTTTCTGTCGAGATAGAAGTCAATCAGCTCGTCGATATGCTCGGCAAGCTCTGCTTCGGTTTCCCGCTTTGCTTTTCTGTTGCTGATTTTTGACACAGCCGAGGCTATGTACTCGTCTTTTCTCATAACAACTCCAATTTATACCGTAGGGCGGCATGCCCACATGCCGCCGCCAAACTATGCGGTAAACTATCGGAGCGTCGAGGGCGACGCTCCCTACAGGCTTATGCGTAATTAAGCACCTTTTTGACGGATGCGGAGAACGCCTCGAATTCTTCCTTCTTCTCGGCAAGCTCCTTGAGTCCTTTTTTCGTTATGTGGTAGTACTTGCGGTTTCTGCCCTCGAATTCCTGCCAGTAGGATTCAAGCATTTTTTCCTTTTCAAGCGCATGCAGAATAGGGTAGAGCGTACCCTCGCTCATCTGAAACTCGTTCTGCGAACGTCTCTCAAGCTCGCGGATGATTTTGTAGCCGTACAGGTCGCCGCCCTTGAGCACGCTCAGAACAAGCAGGGACGTACTGCCCTTTAATAATTCCTTACTGTATTTCATAACAACACCTCGTATATCAATGTATATACATT
>JAEEUJ010000082.1 GCA_016290515.1 Clostridiaceae bacterium | reverse complement strand
ATTCCCTTCATACTTTTCAACCCCGACAACCGTGTTTTTATAAGAATATATGCTGACGTTGAATTGCACACACGCTCAATCTGGTCACTTAAGGACAACCGCGAAACCCCGAATCAATACTATAACGGTTCAATTATAAACGTTGCAGAAAACGGCGTTATTTCGTCTGAAGATACTCTTACGCTCAATATCAGTGAGGTCCCAGGCTACGGCTGCGAAGGAACAATAACTAACGGAACTTATACGAGAAAAGTCAGTGACGGTGAGTATCTGGTTACTATCGTTCCCGAAGGACCTTTGTACATCAACCTTCATTTCTATAGCAGACAGGATTACACAACGCTGTACTTCAGAAATACAAACAACAGCAGCTATTTCACTCAGAAATATCTTAAAACCGAAACGTCTTTCACCCTTCCCGAAAACAGCTTTACGAATTTACATGGTATTTTCAACAACTGGAACACCGCTTCCGACGGCAGCGGCACTGCATATCAGCCCAACGAAGCTCTTGTCTTGCCGAGTGCCGACACAACCTACTATGCAATCTGGGATGAGGTGTATTTTCTCTCGTTCAACAAGAACAACGGTACGGGCAGTATGTCAAGACAATACTGCCTGACGACCGACCCCGAGCTTACCGTTCCCGAATGCGAATTCACAAAAAACGGCTATGCTTTCACGGGCTGGAATACAAAATCGAACGGTTCGGGCACAACCTATCAGCCGAATAACACAATAATTCTTTCGGCAAACACCACTCTCTATGCTCAGTGGACAAGGTCATATACCGTTTATCTTTACAGCAATTTCGGTAATGATGAAACCGTCCTTCAGGAAATCCCGAGAGGCGAAAGCGCAAATATTACTGCAAATCCCTTCACCAATATCGGCTACCGTTTCGTTGGCTGGAACACAGCTGCCGACGGCTCGGGCACGTCCTATGCCGATGGCGCATCCTTAACTCCGACTGCCAATGTCCATCTTTATGCACAATGGGTAAGAGATTACGACATCAATGACGACGGCGTTGAGGACATCAACGATATCGGTTTCATCCTTTCTGTTTCGGTCGGCAATATCACGGATGCCACTGCCGCCGAGCTCGCAAAAGCCGACCTCAACAGCGACGGTGTTGTTGACGCCTTCGACGCCGCAGAGCTTGACAGACTGATGGAAGCCGCAGGACTGTTTGACTGGTACGCCGCAGATTCGTATTACTGTATGGACGGCGCAGGTTATATGTGTCTTATCAACGGAAGAGAGTATTATAAAGTCAATCCGGGAAAAGCAATTATCGGAACGGCTTATTATGAGTGTTATAACGGCTTCCGAGGTACAGGACCGATACTTGTTTCAACCGATCCCGATGCCGTTGCGAACAACTGCTCGTATTATTTACCGGATATATTCGAATATACTGTCAGCTTTGAATACCTCGGCACGACCTGGTATGCGGCGGGTTCGGATTATCTGTGGGAAAACGATCATACTTCTCAGAGAAAACTTGACGGCTTTTATAATTCACTTGAAGAGGCCGCAATTGCGCTTCTCAACACGGCGGGCGTGGCATTTGGCAATCCGCCGGCTTCAACAAATCCCTGGGAAGCTGAAAACGTCGAATACCTGATGGCAGACACAGGCAATATGTGTATCATTAACGGCAGAGAGTATTATAAAGTCAATACCGGAAGAGCGATTATCGGAACTGCGTATTATTACATACCGTCAGCGAATTGGTCAGGCACCGGACCGATACTTGTTTCAACCGATCCCGATACAGTTGTAAATAACTGCTCGTATCTTCCCTCGGACTTGTTTGAATACAGTATCAGTTTCGAGTATCTCGGCTTAACCTGGTATGCTGCCGAATCCGGTTACCTGTGGGAAGGTAACCATTCTTCCCAGAGAAAGCTTGACGGCTCATACAACTCGCTTGAAGTTGCGGCAAAAGCGCTCATTGATGCAGCAGGTGTAACTGTCAATACGGGCGGAAGTAACACGCCTGCCAATACAGCAAGCATTGACAAGGGCGATGTCAATCAAGACGGTGAAGTTAATGAGGTTGACTATGCGATGGTGAAGTCGTATGTCGAATGCACGAACGACCTTCTCTCGACCGATTATCTTGAATCAAGATACGATACTTTGAAAACTCAGTATCCCGAGGGAACTATTATCACTCAGCAGTATTACTGCGCCGACTATGACGGCGACAAGGCAGTCGATGCTTTCGACCTGTTTTATCTTGATAAGAGAATAAACAATATCGCATAAGCACAATCGCAATTCTGTAATAAACGTAGCATTAAAACCGCAAACCTCTGCATTTGACACATAAGAATAACCTCGGAAAAGTCCGAAAAATGTCAAAATGCGGGTTGCCATCCAAGTTTTACGGTATATAAAGGGTGGTAAAGCTGTTGGGATTTAATATATGGAGGGTAAAACTATGTTGGATTTGAGAGAAATATTTGAGCCAAAGGATATTATATGGTTTTTGCTTGGATTGATTATTCCTCCTGTTGCATCCGGTATTAAGGATAAGATAAATAAAGGGCGCACAATCAGAGCGATACGCAAAAAAGATGAACACTTTAAAACGGGCTTTCAATCTGAAAACATTCTCCCTTTAACCCACGGTTCGCCTTATTATAAAAGAGATAATCTGAAAATCGGTATTTTAGACAAAGAATTCCATATGTCAATGCCGAGAGATATTTACAGTTTGATATTAGAGCAAAAACCTGAGTTTGATAATGTTCGCTGGGAATGCGAAAACGAGTTTTTCGGAGAGAGAAATCTGGAAGGGCTTTTTCACTATCTAAGTGATTTTGCGGGCATCTTGGAATCCGAAGCCGCAGAACTGGTTGAAGATTGCAAAAAAAGTGTTGCAAATATGTTCCTTGACAGAATACGTGAACCGTTTTTTAACGGACCGATGTACGGTATCAGCAGTATAAGCGATTTGCGCGTAGGAAGAGATGAGGAATCGTGCGCAGATATCAAATGCTATAAAAGTGATTATTATACCCACCGCGTTATGGCAAAAGTTTATCAAACACTTCTCTCTCAAAGAAAGATTACTGCCCCGTCAAGTCTAAGTGAACTTAACCGTTATTATCCGTTTTTGACATCAATCGGAATGGATGTTTTACTTCTAATAGATTTTGGACAGGACCTTGTACTCGCAAAACGTTCAAAAAAACTGTTTAATATGGTTGAAAACCGATGGCATTTAAGCATGAACGAGGCACTGAGCACTACCGACATTTTCAATGACAGAATAAGCCTTGATCAGTGTGTTACCCGCGGCTTGAATGAAGAATTGGGTATATCGCCGGAAAGCCATAAGATTGAGGAAGAGTATGGCGATATCTATCTTATTAAAGATCCCATTGAAGTAGGTATTACAGGATTTGTTCGTATTGATGACATCAGCTTTGAAGAGCTGAAAGCGCTTTATAAAACTGCGAAGGATTCGGCTTTTGAAGGCGTAGGAGACCCTGACAACGGTCTGGTAAAGATTAAGTACTCAAGAAAAGCAATAACGAGATTCTGTGAGGAGAATAAAGAAGATATGACACCTTCATGCCGTTTCGCCATTGATATGCTTCTTTCCAGAATGATTTCGGATAACTCGTTTTTGAACAGATAGTACATTCGCTTATAGAAAAGATATTAAAGAATTAAAAAACAGGATTGAACGTTTCGTTCAATCCTGTTTTTGGTGCTCAAGTGCGCACCTTGAAGAAGCTGTCGCTTAGAGCGTCCGCGGCTTTGTTCGTTTTTTGGTTGGCTGACGGTTGCGGTTAGCGGGTTTTGTGCCGTATCCAGACAAAATACAAAAAGATAAGAGCATATCCAAACGGATATGCTCTTACTTGGTGCGAGAGTGGGGTATGCTTTCCCACTCTCGCTTAGTGTTTCAAGCGGTTGTTCAGTTTTCGTTTGGTTGGCGGTTGAGGTTCTGAAAAATAAGCAACTGTTTTCGGAAAACCGTTACTTAATTCACTCTTTTAAAACGGGCGTTGTTGTAATACACTGCCGTTGTGTTAAAATCAAATCAGGAATTAAGTAACGGCGGTGAGAATATGAAAAAGTCAGCGGTAATAATTTTTTTAATGCTGATTTCGGTCATATTTTCCGCCTGTTCAAATAAAAACAGCGAAACACTGACAAAAGAAACAGCCACGCAGGAGGCGAGCGAAACGGTGTACGAAAATGAAGAAAGCAAGGTGCTTGAAGTTTATGAAAATGTGCAGCAGGCAATGATTGACAAGGATATTGATACTCTTGACAGAATAATCAAAGACGGCACGACCTTTACGCACATGTCGGGTAAAACCCAGACAAAGGAAGAATACTTCGGCGAGATTGCAGACGGTACGCTCAATTATTACAAATATAAAATCGACAACTGCAATATCACCGTAAACGGCAACACGGCAACACTCAAAGCCGATGTTACGCTGACAGCAAAGGTTTACGGAATCAGCGGTTCGTGGACTCTACCCGTCAATGGGCATTTTGAAAAGATAAACGGCGAATGGATTTACTGTAATTAAAATAATTCAGATACAAAGGAGATAATACTATGGAAAACATCACATTGAACAACGGACTCACCTGTCCTGTAATCGGCATCGGTACTTATATGCTCTCTCCCGATGAGGCGCAGAACAGCGTAAGAGAGGCGCTTAAAATGGGTTACTCTCTTGTTGATACTGCAAATGCTTATGTCAATGAGCGTGCAGTCGGCAGAGGAATTAAGGAAAGCGGTCTTCCCCGTGAAAAGGTGTTTCTCTCAACTAAGCTCTGGCCGAGTGAATATGAGAATGAAAACGCCGTTGACGAAACGCTTGAGCGCCTCGGTGTGGATTATGTAGATTTGCTCTATATCCATCAGCCCGCAGGCAACTGGCTTGCAGGTTACAGACTGCTTGAAAAGGCATATAAAGAGGGCAAGGCAAAATCAATCGGCATTTCCAATTTCGAAGGTAAATATATTGACGAGCTTAAGACGAAATGGGAGATCGCACCGCAATTCATTCAGGTCGAGGCGCATCCGTATTTCACACAGAAGGAGCTTCGCAAAACACTTGACGAATACGGCATCAGGCTTATGAGCTGGTATCCTCTCGGTCACGGCGACAAATCGCTTATCAACGAGCCAATTTTTGCAAAGCTTGGCGAAAAATATTCAAAAACACCTGCTCAGGTTATACTTCGCTGGCACACGCAGATGGGCTTTGCGGTAATTCCCGGCAGTAAGAATGTCGAGCATATACAGGACAATCTCGATATTCTTGACTTTACGCTTACCGATGAGGAAATGGCTGAAATCGCAAAACTTGACAAGGATATGCGCTATTATCACAGAACTGACGCTCAGCTCGTTCAGTTCGCAGGCTGGAGACCTCAGTTTGAAACAAAGTAATTGAAAAATAACTCCCTGCGTGGTATTATGTAACCATAGTTACTTAAAGGAGAATGGATATGCTTCTCACGGGAAAAGAAGATTTAAGGGTAATTAAAACAATCGAGGCGATAAAGCAATCCTTTGAAGCACTTATCTGCGAAAAGGATTACGAAAAAATTACCGTCACCGAGCTTTGCGAAAGGGCAAGGATAAACAAAAAGACCTTTTATCACTACTATCCGACGCTTGACGATTTGCTTTCGGAAATGCAGGCGGAGCTGACGGAGGGATTTATCAATAAGGTTAAGGATTACACCCTGCCGGACGATCTTGAAAAGGTTAACCGTGAATTCTTTTTATTTTCCGCTTCGCGGGGACCTGCATACGAGAGAATCACAACAATCGGTAATTACAGCTATGTCCGTGGTAGAATGATAAGCAAGGTTATGCACGCTACCTGGGATAAATCGGAAAAATTCAAAAAGCTTGATCCCTTTAAGCAGAGCATTCTGATAAGCTACGTCAATTCCGTAACGCTTGATGTTTACAGGCAGTGGACTGACAGCGGCAGAAAGATACCCGTTGAGGAAATTATCGGCATTTGCAATCAGCTTGTTTTAAGCGGAACAGAGGGCTTCTTTGAAAGAAATTAGGAGGAAACTATGAAAACACTTGTAATTTACTATTCGAGAAAAGGCGAAAATTATGTAAACGGCGGCCTTAAAAAGATTGAGAAGGGCAATACCGAAATTGTTGCGGAATTTATCCGTGACGCAGTCGGCGCAGATTTGTTCGAGGTCGATACGGTTAAACCGTATTCCGACTCATATATGACCTGCATTGAAGAGGCGAAAAAGGAGCTTCAGTCCGATGCCCGTCCCGAAATCAAAAACACGCTTTCCGACATAAGCGGCTACGATAATATCGTTGTCGCAGGTCCCTGCTGGTGGGGAACCTACCCGATGGCAATATTCACCCAGCTTGAAAAGCTTGATTTCACAGGCAAAAAGATCTTTCCCGTTATGACTCACGAGGGCAGCGGACTTGCAAATTCTCAGAGGGATTTGGCAAAGCTCTGTAAAGGAGCAACTGTCGGCAAAGGTCTTGCCGTTCACGGCGGCAGCGCTTCATCGTCACGAAGCACGGTTGAAAGCTGGGCAAAGGAGAATTTATTATGAGCGAAAAAATCAAACAGACCGCGGGCAGAGAACAGTTAGGCGACTTTTCACCGATGTTTGCGCATCTCAACGACGACGTTCTTTTCGGTGAAGTCTGGAACGAGCCTGTTCTCGACACAAAAACAAAGTGCATAGTAACCGTTGTTTCTTTGATGGCAAGCGGCATTACGGACAGCTCGCTGAATTATCACTTGATGAACGCAAAAAATAACGGCGTTACCAAAGAGGAAATTGCCGCAATTATCACACACTGTACAATGTACACGGGTTGGCCCAAAGGCTGGGCAGTATTCCGCCTTGCAAAGGAAATCTGGACAGATGAAAGCGCAGCTTTAACCGATAAAGACCGTTTCCAAAAAGAAATAATGTTCCCCATAGGCGAAAAGAATCCCTACGGTGAATTCTTTGTCGGTCAGAGCTATCTTGCCCCTGTTTCAACAGAGCAGATACCGATTTTCAACGTGACATTTGAGCCGGGCTGCCGCAACAACTGGCATATTCATCATGCAAAATCAGGCGGCGGTCAGATGCTTATCTGCGTCGGCGGCAGGGGTTATTATCAGGAATGGGGAAAAGAAGCCGTTGAAATGACTGAGGGAACGGTTATCAATATTCCCGCCGAGGTCAAGCATTGGCACGGCGCGGCAAAGGATTCGTGGTTTGCTCACCTTGCGATTGAAATCAAGGGCGATGATGCTTCAACCGAGTGGTGCGAAGCGGTTTCGGAAATTGATTATAACGTTCTGAAATGAGGGTAAATACTATGAAAATAATAACAGCTATTTTACTTGCAGCCATACTTTTGTTATCGCTTGCCGCCTGCTCGCAAAAAACGGAGAACGAAAACACAACTGCCGTTTCACAGACAGCTACGGGCAACATACCTGAAAGCAGCGAAAACACGCAAAACAGTACGGACAAAAAGATACTTGTAATCTATTTCAGCTCGGCAAACACAACTGATGTCGACGTTGTTTCCTCCGCTACCCCCAATGCGGGCGGCGCAGGCGCAACTGGATATATTGCAGAGTATATTCACTCTAAGGTCGGCGGCGATATTGAAAAGCTCACACCCGTAAAGGATTATGACACAAGCTATAACGGCACGCTTGACGAAGCAAAGGCGGAGCGTGACAGCGACGAGCGTCCCGAATTCAAGGAGCTTTCGGTGAATCCCGAAGATTACGATGTCATTTTTATCGGCTATCCTATGTGGTGGTACACCCGTCCGATGATTGTGTATTCTTTCTTTGATAAGTATGATTTCAGCGGTAAAACAATTATTCCCTTTAATACTCACGAGGGTAGCGGAGACGGCGGCACATACGACGAAATCAAAAAGGACGAGCCGAACGCAACCGTGCTTGACGGACTTGCCGTAAGAGGCAACAGCGCAGAAAAATCCGATAAAGAAATTGACAGCTGGCTGGACAGTCTCGGGTACTGATATGAAAAGCAAAATCAAAAGGTGTATTGATATTCTTCTTGCCGTTGTTCTGCTTGCTTTGATGTCTTATCAGGCGACGGGCGAAAAGATACACGAATGGACGGGAATAGCTATGACGGTTATAGTTATTTCGCACCTGATAATGAACCTTAAGTTTTTCTCTGCAATACCCAAAGGCAAATACAGCGCATACAGAAGCGTCCTGACGCTTACGGATATTCTGCTTTTGCTCTGCTTTTTTATAACGGCGATTTGCGGAATGTCAATGAGCAGTAATGCGGTGCCGTTTCTTAACGGCATAATACCCGTATCATTTGCGAGAACTGCTCATCTCGCCCTTTCTCATTGGACGTTTGCAATTATGGGACTTCATATCGGTTACCATCTCTCAGCACCGATAACGAAAACTGACAAAAAGAAAAAAGCCGTTATTCTTTCCGTTATCGGAACAGCTTCGGCTTTAGGCATATATCTGCTTGTCAGGAACGTTATTTTCGGTTATATGCTCTTTATAAAACGCTTTGCATTTTTCGATTATGAAAAAGCGGCAGTGCTTGTCATTCTTGAAAATGCGCTGATGCTCTTGCCGTTCATCCTTGCAGGAATAGTTCTGGCTGTAATTCTGACAGCGAAGAAAAAGAAACCCGAATCCGAGAAATAAAGCAATTTAACAAACCAAGCCCCGAAGCAGATTAATGCCTCGGGGTTAAACTTTGTCTTGTGAAATTGTATTCGGTAG
>JAEEUJ010000081.1 GCA_016290515.1 Clostridiaceae bacterium | reverse complement strand
TTTTTGTAAAATGCAAGTGCTTTTTCTAATTATTTATAATTGATTTAATACTCACGTTCTGTAAGCACTTCACAATGCTCGGGAAGCTCGTTTATTCTTTCTTTGATGAAAAGGGGGTATAGATACTGCCCGTTGAGCGTATCGATATCAAGCCATTCAAAAATTTCCTTGTTTTTAGTGTTAAGTCCTGCAAAGCGTGGTTGATTTACAAGGTCGGTGCCGGACGCATCAACAAGATAGTAAACACAAAGCTCGTGAAACTTTTCTCCGGTTGTATCCTCAATGAAAAATCCCTGATTGAGCCACAGCGGACGTATAACATTTGCCTCTATTCCGAGTTCTTCTTTAAGCTCACGCTTTATTGCATCTTCAGCCGACTCATTCATGTTAACCCTGCCGCCCGGCAGATAATAATACGGAGATGAAAAATTCTTCATCGCAAGCAGCTTACCGTTATGCTTCATAACAGCGCAAACCCGATAATTGAAAACTCCGCTGTCTGTTTTGAATGTTATATCAACGGGATTTTGTAAATCGGTTGAATTGGACTTTCCGTTTGAATAGGGATTCTTGTTTTCTCTGTTCGGCGTTGATGTATTTCCTCCCCAGCGAGCGAAGAGTATCAGCGAGTAGTGAATAATTCCGACAAGCAGCCAAGCTGCCAGCGTTGCCCAGAACCAGCCGATATTAAGACCGATTACAAAATGCAGTATCAGCGTCAGCCACATTGGGATTGAACAAATCCACGAGCTTATTCTGAACGCGAGGAAGAAGAATAAGCCGAAGAAAAAGCCCAAAACGTCACGTCTGTTTGCGTATTCCAAATCTTTTTTCATACTGTAATCCTTTGATAATTACTGTTTGCCTGCAGAAAGGACGTCGATGTTCTTGTCCATAAGGTCAAAGAACTTCTCAACCGTTTTCTTATCTTCCTCGTTGCCTCTGACACACATTGATAAGGTCAATTCTCCGCCCAGAGATGTTGCCGACAGAAGAACATACGGCTTGTATTTTACAGCGCCCGTCATAAATCCGTCAAAGGGCTCATGCCCCGAAAGCGCAAGCTTGTCCTGCTCGAGAATACCAATGTTGCTCATAGCCAGAAGCGGGTTGGAATAGCCGATTTTAATTACCTGCTCAGAAGCCGCCTGAGGCATAATGCTGTAGCCGAGTTTGAGCAGGGGAAGTCCGTAAAGTCCCATGAATTTGTCGTTCTTGAAACGCTCAACGCTTTTCTTGGTGTATTCAAGAGTCCTGAAAATGTCTTCGCCGAGCTCGGGTATATTGCACTGCATAAAAGCGGTCTGGTTTGTAATACCAGTTTCGCTCGTGTCCTTCATATGACGGCGTAAATCGATGGCGCATGATATTGTAACGCTGTCCTGCCTCGGGTAGCCTGCCAGTTCGTAAAGACTATAGAAATAAGCGGCTATAAGCATATCGTTTACTGTTGCGCCCATCTGCTTGCCCGATTTACGAAGTGCGGAGAAGCGCTCTGCGTTAATTATACGCCTTGCGATAAACGAACGGTCGCGTATGTCGTCGGGAGTCAGGGGAAATCTGTGGTCATCCTTTGCGCATACGTTCTTGTATAAGTTGTTTGCCATTTTTTGCTCGGTCTGGGAGAAATCCTCGTAAACCTTTTCGTAGGAACGCGAGCCCGATTTCAGATCAATGGGGCTTATCCCATTTTCGGCGTAATCGTTGTAATTCTTACACAGCGCCTTCATAAAGTATTTAAGGTCTCCGCCGTCCATACACATATGGTTTTCAACGACGAGCAGAACAGATTTACCTTCGTAATAATAGACCGCAAAGCGAATCTGCAGCTTATCCTCGGGCGGAATGTACCGAGTTAAAAAGTCGTCAATAGCTTCCTGAAGGTTGTCGGGGCGCGCAACTGTCAGAACATCATCTATATCGTAATCGTTCACTCTCCAGTATGTGCGAAGCTTATTGTCCACAAACGAGGAGTGGAGTACAGGCGCTTTTTCCAGAAAGCAGATAATGACGGTTTTGAGAATGTCGATATCGATTTCAAAGTCGTAATGAAGCTCGACGTGTACCATTCTGTCGTTGAAATCGCGGAAGAGATAGTGCATCTTATCCCAGAGTTCCGCATTAAGACGCTTTACCATTCCTCATCCACCTCCGGTTTGTACATAAATCTTCTGTTGTATCTGATGAATCCCCACAGAACAATAAACGAAACGACAACCGATGCGGGTATCAGCATCCATCCGGGATTCCATGCTAAAACACCTGTCAGTCCGAGTAAGACGTACACAAATACGCTTACGACGGGTATCGTAATCAGATAATTGATAATAACGAGCCTTTGTTTTGTTGCGGTTGCAAGTAAAAGGTCGCCTATGAACATAAACGCAACTGCGGCAATAAAGGCGAGATAGGCGTTCTCAATTTGAAAGCCTATTCTCAGCAGTAAGAAGAAAAACTGAGATGCCACCATAACAGAACCTGCTACAAGCATACGCATTATAAAATAGAACTTTTTTCGTCTGTCAAGGAAGCTTACCGCGACAAACATGGCTCCGATAATGACGGCTGTTGCGCAGCCCTCGATAATCAGCCAGGTTGGATGCCATACGTTGAAAATGAAGCCTATGGCAAGATAGACTATAACAGACAGCAGCATAAGAAGTCCGGAAAACAAGGGAAACTTTTTCATCAGCCATTTTTCTTTCAAATCCTTGAGATATTCCGCATAACCGTTGAGTATGAAACGCTCGTCATATTCGTCGATTACAAGGTCGTGCGCAACCTTCTTGTCCCTAAGACCTCTGCCGAGAATCTCCTTTGTGCGAAGCTCCATTTCATCGAGCACGTGCCGTTTGTAATTGTAATTTCCGCGCTCCGAGTGATTTTTCATCACATCTTCAATGTGGTCGCAGTAATCGTTGTATTCGTTGTAATTACCCATTTATTTCTCCTGTATTTTAATTAAACCAGCTTTTCGAAGCCTTCCGTAGTGTATTCTTCGCCTTTGCGCTTCTTTTCAAGCTGAACCATGAGAGCGTCGAAGCGCTTTCTCGTCAGCGGGAAGAGGAAGAGGGCTGTAATGGAAAGAACAAGTATAACAGCAGGTATAATTGTCGATATGTTTTCCATACCGTTTATAATCTGAGGATCGGTAACCTTGGTGAAAAGCGATTCCTTGCCGGCGACATCGGTTGAACTGTCATAGCCGTAGAAACTAAGAAGCTGACCTGCCATAAGAATACCGAACGCGGAACCGAATTTCTGGATAAGCTGAGGAAGCGCCGTGATAGTGCTTTCTTTTCTTTCGCCTGTCTTGAATTCGTCAAGTTCAACGAGGTCATAGCCCATTGAATAGAACAGAGTCCAGAACGTACCGTTTGCTATTCCGAGAATAATCGGGCTGACTACGCACATGATTTTGAACGAACCGACTGTGAAATCAAGTCCGAGTATCTTTGTGAGCACTTCAAGCACAACTACACCCGAGAGAAATACAAGGCAGGCGGTGCGTCTGTCCGTCTTTTTTGCGAGTTTTTCGACAATCGGAACCGTTACCGCCATAGAGATAACGAGCGAAACAATTACGATTGCTATGCCGGTATCGTATTCCATGCCTATACAGTCAATAACCATGTATGTAAGGTTGGACTGAATCATAGAACTCATCGCAAGGTAGAAGAATACGAACATCAAAAACCATTTTGTCGGTTTGAGTCTGAGTATGCTACCGAATGATTTGAATGTTGAAATAACGGACAATCTCGGCTTAGCATCGCCTTCGCCGAGTGCCTTGGGAACGTAAACTCCGTTGAGCGATTTGCAGCAGACGAAGCCGAGTATAACGGCAAGTACGCTGATGAGTGCGGCGATTACCGCATAGGAATTGCTCTGATATCTTTTGCCGAGCAATACAGCAACCGTGGGAACGAGAGCGGGAAGTATATTGCCGAGACCGACGCAAACTGCATTGAGAAGCGAAGACAGTGAACGTATTGCAGTTCTTTCGTCATAGTCTTCGGTTATCTCGGCTACGATTGCGTAATAAGGAATTGAATACATCGTGTAGAAGATCCAGATGCACATTGAAATCAATGTGTAGAGAAGTATCTTCGCGGTCTGTGAATTGAAGCCCGCGCCTATGCTTGTCCATGCAACAACGAAGGTAATGGCAAGGGGGATAATGGAAATCTTCATTATTCTGTTCTTGTCAACGCCCGGCTTGTCGGTATAGTTACCGATAATCGGGTCGGTAATCGCGTCCCACGCGATTGAAATGAAAATGATAATTGAGCTGTAGCTTGGCTTGATTCCGACTATCTCGTTAAGAAAAGTAAGATAGTAGGTGTAGAACATATTATAGCACAGCGACTCAGTGAAAATACCAAGACAGTAACCGAGCTTTTTTCTGCCTGTCAGTTTGCTTGAGGCCGTCATCATATCATCCTTTCAGTATGTTTTTTATCATTATAATTTTATCACATTGACATCATTTGTAAAGTAAAAATAAAATATAAATTTGTTATTCAACATTTGATATTAATGTGATACAATAGGGGAGGTGATAAATAGATGAATTATGAGCAATCGGTCAATTACATACACTCGTTTCTTAAGTTCGGCGTTAAGCTCGGGCTTGAGAGAATGCGCGCTCTGCTCTCCGCACTCGGTAATCCCGAAAAGGATATGAAGTATATTCACGTTGCGGGTACAAACGGTAAGGGCACGACCTCGACAATGCTTTCAAATATCCTCATTGACGCGGGTTATAAGACGGGACTGTTCACGTCGCCTTATGTTTTTGACTTCTGCGAGATAATACGCGTTAACGGCGAGAATATACCGCACGACGATCTGGCGGAAATTATCAACAGGATTAAACCCGTGGTTGAAAAGCTTAACGGCGAAGGTGTTGAGATAACCGAGTTTGAACTTATCACGGCTGCGGGACTGCTTTATTTCAGCGAGCAGGGATGCGACTATGCCGTTATGGAGGTAGGCTTAGGCGGACGCTTTGACGCCACTAACGTTATACCCGCGCCCGTTGCGGCGGTTATTACTTCCATTTCCTTTGACCATATGGCAGTGCTCGGCAATACGATAGAGCAGATTGCCGCCGAAAAATGCGGAATAATCAAGGAAGGCTCTCACGTTGTAACCACAAGCCTTCAGAACAGGGAAGCGCTTCAGGTCATAAAGGACACCGTAAAGCGGAAAAATGCCGATCTGGGCGTAGCGAGATACAGCGACGTTGAGATTATTGAGGAGAGCATAAGCGGAACGGATATAGAGTATCTCGGAAACACATATCATATTCCGCTTGTCGGCAGACATCAGATTGAAAATACAATAGGCGTTATAGAAGCGGCTTATGTTATTGACAAGGTCTGCGAAAAGAACATTCAGAACGGTATTAAGAACACCGTTATAAGGGGCAGGATGGAGCTCGTTGATGATAATACCCTGATTGACGGCGGACATAACGAGGAATGCGCTCAGGCACTGAAAAACGTTATCGAAAAGTTTCTCGCTTCAAGAAAAATCACCGCAGTTATCGGTATGATGGCGGACAAGGAATGTGAAAAGTACCTTGCCAATATACTGCCGCTTTGCGACGGCGTTGTATTTACCAAGCCTCATAACCCGAGAAGCGAAGAACCGGAAAATTTGACAGAAATTGCAAAGAAGTATATTAAAAATATAAGTATTGAAAACGAGC
The DNA here is from genome assembly GCA_016290515.1 of Clostridiaceae bacterium. Taxonomy (GTDB): domain Bacteria; phylum Bacillota; class Clostridia; order Oscillospirales; family Acutalibacteraceae; genus Fimenecus. The sequence continues at coordinate 3,291 of JAEEUJ010000081.1, read as the reverse complement.
CTCAAATGGCTTATTATAAGACAAAAGAGCAGGCTGACTTTACGCTTGTCTGCGGCTCTTTCTATATGCTCAGCGATATTTTTAATTGAGAGGTATCACTATGACGGACTTTTTCGAAGACAGAATGAGAGTGTTCTTTGACACTTTCAGAGGCTACACCCTTAACAGCGAGAAAAGAATTGACGGCTGGATGTTCAAATCCTGCGGCTACAAGAGCAATAACAAGCTCCCGAAGATTGACCGCAGCTTCCGCGAATTCGGCGCAAATGAGCGCTGGGGCGGTAAGCAGGACGAGCATGCATGGTTTTTTAAGAAGCTGAACATTCCTAAGGAGCTTGTCGGCAAGAACGTTGAGCTGGAGATTACTACCGCAACCGAGCGTGAAGGCTGGGATGCGCTCAATCCGCAGTTTATCGTTTACGTTGACGGCGTAATGGTTCAGGGCCTTGACGTTAATCACCGCGAAATATTCCTTGACAACGCCAAAAAGAGTTATGAGATTTATATCTATGCCTATACGGGCATGGCGGGCGACGGCTATCTTGAATTCAACGCTACACTCAGGACTTATAACGAGGCTGCGAGAAAGCTTTATTATTCGCTCAGAGTTCCGTTTGAGGTTTGCGAGTATTTAACTCCCGGTGAAAATCCGTATATTGATATTGAAAAACATATTATCAATGCCGTAAATCTTCTTGATTTGAGAGTTCCCGGTTCTCCCGAATTCAACAAATCCGTCAAGGCGGCGCAGTCATACCTTGACAATGAGTTCTTCAAAAACTGCGTATCGGAAAACGTCAACGCAATCTGTATAGGTCATACTCATATTGACGTTGCTTGGCTGTGGACTCTGGCGCAGACCCGTGAAAAGGTTCAGCGCTCGTTTGCAACTGTAATAGCGCTGATGAAGAAATATCCCGAGTACAAGTTTATGTCGAGCCAGGCACAGCTTTACAAGTTCCTTAAAGAGGAATGCCCCGAGCTTTACAATGAGGTTAAAAAGATGGTTAAGGCAGGGCGCTGGGAAGTTGAAGGCGCTATGTGGGTTGAGGCGGACTGCAACATTTCTTCGGGCGAATCTCTTGTGCGTCAGGTCCTCTACGGAAAGCGTTTCTTCAAAGAGGAATTCGGCGTTGACAGTAAGGTTCTGTGGTTACCCGACGTATTCGGCTATTCCGCTGCACTGCCGCAGATTTTAATAAAGAGCGGCGTTGACAAGTTCGTAACCTCGAAAATCGGCTGGAATGAAACGAACCGCGTGCCCTATGACACCTTCTGGTGGAAGGGTATTGACGGTACGGATATTTTTGCGTATTTCATGACCGCGCAGGACAAGCGCAGGGGCAGACCCGTGACAACGGAATGTACATATAACGCAAAGCTCAATCCCTCGCAGCTTCAGGGCGGCTACGACCGTTATCAGCAGAAGGATATTAATAACGATATAATGATTACCTTCGGTCACGGTGACGGCGGCGGCGGACCGGTAAGAAAAGACCTTGAATACTATAATGTTCTTAAAAAAGGTCTTACGGGCGTCCCGAAGGCTAAGATGGAATTCGCAGGCTCAATGCTTGAAAGAGTTAAAAAGAGAGCCGAAAAGAATCCGAAGACTCCGTCGTGGGTAGGCGAGCTTTATCTTGAATACCACAGAGGTACCTATACCTCTCAGGCGAAGAATAAGCGCAACAACCGCAAGTCCGAATTCCTTTTCGAAAAAGCGGAAACGCTTGCTGTAATGAACGAAAAGCTCAACCGTGCAAAGTATCCTCAGAAGGATTTGTCGCAGGCGTGGGAGGTAATACTTCTCAATCAGTTCCACGACATTATTCCCGGCTCATCAATAAAGGAAGTCTATGAGGTTTCCTCAAAACAGTATGAGCAGCTCAGAGTTATCGGCAACGAGATAACCGATAAGGCATATAAAGGAATTGCCGACAAGGTTAATTCGGACGGCGGTTATATCGTATTCAATCCGAATTCGTTTGTCGGTAACGGGGCGGTTAAGCTTGACGGCAAGACCTATACCGTAACCGGTATTCCCGCAAAGGGCTATAAGGTAATTAAAAAGCCCGAAATCAAAGGCACTGTTGAGGTCAGCGAAAAATGTATCGAAAACGCTTTCTTCAAGCTGATGTTTGACGCAAACGGTACGATAACAAAGATTTATGACAAGCGCAACGGCAGAAACGTGCTTAAGAAGGGCGCAAGAGGTAACGTTATAACCGCTTATGAGGATTTGCCGAGAGCATATGACAACTGGGAAATCAGTAATTATTACACCGATAAATCCTGGGAGGTCTGCGATGTTAAATCCGTGAAACCGATTTATGACGGAGCAAGAGCGGGCCTTGAGATTAAAAAGTCTTTCCTCAAGAGTACGCTTGTTCAGAAAATCTGGCTGTACGACGATATTGAGAGAATTGATTTTGATACCTATATCGACTGGAAGGAATCACATATTATCCTTAAAGCGGCTTTCCCTGTTGACGTTAATGCCGACAAGGCGACCTACGACATTCAGTTCGGTTCGGTTGAGAGACCTACTCACTACAATACGAGCTGGGATGCGGCTAAATTTGAGGTCTGCGCCCACAAGTACGCCGACCTTTCCGAATACGGCTACGGTGTCAGCCTTATCAATGACTGCAAGTACGGACATTCAATACACGACGGCGTAATGGCGCTGACGCTTCTCAAGAGCGGAACCTATCCCGACCCGACCGCCGACAAGTGTGAGCATTATTTCACATATTCGCTTATGCCTCACTCGGGCGATTACAAGTCGGCAGGAACTATTAAGGAAGCTTACTTTATCAATAACCCGATGACAGCCTTCAAGGTCAAAAAGCAGGCGGGTAAGCTCGCCGATGAGTTCTCGCTTGTCAGCGTTGCCGATGAAAACGTCGTAATTGAAACCGTCAAGAAAGCTGAGGACGGCGACGGAATTATTGTCAGAATGTACGAGAGCTTCAACAAGCGCACGAATACAACGCTGACTCTCGGCTTTGACTTCAATTCTGCCGCAATCTGCGACCTGATGGAAAACGATGTCAAGACCTTGCGCACAAAGGGCAATCAGATACCCGTTGAACTCAAGTCCTTTGAGATTGTAACGCTTAAGATAAAATAAAAGCAACATATTAAGCTCCCTCACCGAGGGAGTTGTCGTTTTATCAAATTTGAGTTTGTAGAGACGTAGGGGCGAGCTTTGCTCGCCCGTAGTTTACATATTATTTGACGGGCGGGCAAAGCCCGCCCCTACGGATTACGCCCCGACAAACTCCGGTT
>JAEEUJ010000080.1 GCA_016290515.1 Clostridiaceae bacterium | reverse complement strand
CAGGCAATTCATCTCGTCCGGAGGACGTATTTAGCTTCGAGGGCGAAGACCTCGACAAACTCAAATTATCTCTCAACCGTGCTTTCGGCCTTCATCAGAAAATCATAAATCGGCTTCATATCAAGGAAGCGCTTACCGATTTCGGCGGCGAGTACGTCCGACTCGCTGAAAAGAAGGTCAAATTCCTGAGTGTATGCTATGGCGCAGAAATCGCGAATGTTGAGCCACGGCAAATCCTTTTCGTCTGCGTCGGGGAAGTGATTGCGCTTGTACGGATTGCCCGACAGTACAAGCTCGGGACGCTTCTTAAAAGCCTTCTTCATAGCCTCAAAGCTCTTGTCGTGCTTCAATACAAGCGTTCTGATAGCTTCCATACTTTCGCTTGACGCTTTGTAGTAGCCGCAGCCGTAGTCTATGCCTTCGGGCGAAAACTCAAAGAAAAAGCAGGGGAGACCTTCATATAATTCCTTCGAGTGCATAAAGCCGTACCAGACGTGGTCGCGGTACAGATGCTTGTCCTTCGTGAAGCGCGTATCGCGGTAGATACGCGAAATCCGCTTCGGGTTGCAGCTCAGATTCGGATCAATCTTATCAATATACGGCTGCATGTTTGCAACGAATTCGCGGAAGGGCTCGACCACCAGTCTCTTGTAGTCCGCCTTGTGCTCGTTATACCATGCTCTTGAATCCTTGATTTTGTTTTCGAAGAGGAAATCAAGCGCTTCGGGAGTTAATCTCATAATAAATCCACCCTTCATTCAGTCATGTTTATTATATATTTTTTTCGCTTTTTGTTCAATATAAAATATTGAATTTTTATACCGATTGTGATAAAGTATATATGATAAATTTTATCAAGGAGGAAAAGGTTATGGATTTAAGCAAAGTTATAGCAAGAAAAGACGAAGCTGCTAAGTATATGATTGATGAAATCACTCATATTATCAAGAGCTTCGAAAAGAGAGACCCCGGTTCCAACGGCGAATTGCAGTCATGTCAGTATATGGCGGAAGTTCTTAAAAAGGACTGCGGCTGCGACTCGGCTGAGGTTGAGGCTTTCAAGGAGAATCCCGGCTCTTTCTTCGGCTGGATTTACTTCACCATTACAATGGTTCTTGCCGCTATCGCTCTGTATTTCGTATTCCCGCTGGCTTCGGTTATACTTATAGTCTGCGGACTTCTTATTGCGTTTTTACAGTTCGGTCTTTACAAAAAGGCTGTTGACTGGGCGTTCAAGGAGAAGACCGGCCACAACGTAACGGCTGTCAAGAAGCCCACCGGCGAGGTTAAGAGAAGAATCGTATTCAACGGTCACCCCGACGCAGCTTGGGAATGGCCCGTTAACTACGCTCTTGGCGGCGTCGGCTTTGAAGGCCACGCAATCATCTGCGCAATCGGTGCTGTTTTCTTCATCGTTGTTTCAATTCTTTATCTTGTAAACTTCGGTATGAAGGGACTTCTTCTCAATCCCGAGACCTCTTATGCTTCCGCTTGGTTCGTAAAGGCGGCTTTCTGGGGACTTCTTTTCGTTCCGTTTGAGTTTGGTCTGTACTTTATGTGGAACGAGCACAGAATCGTTGACGGCGCGAACGACAACCTTACGGGTTGCTATATGGGTATCGCAGTTCTCAAGTACCTCAAGGAAGAGGGAATTGAGCTTGAAAACACCGAGCTTGCGGTTGTTCTTACCGGCTCCGAGGAAGCGGGACTTCGCGGCTCAAAGGCGTGGAGCGAGGCTCACAAGGACGACTGGCACGACGTACCGACGTTCTTCATTTCCTACGACACTATATTTGATCCCAAGTATCTTATGGTTAACTACCGCGACCTTAACGGCACCGTAAAGGCTGACAAGGATGTCTGCGACCTGTTTATGGAAGCTGCAAAGGCTGTTGACGTTCCGATCAAGAAGGGTTGGGTTCCTCCGCTCGGCGGCGCAACCGATAACGCAGCCTTCACTCAGGCGGGCTTCCGCTCAACCGGTATCACGGGCCTTAACCACAAGCTTGAGGATTATTATCACACCCGCCGCGACACATACGACAACATGAATCCCGACGGTCTTGCAAACTGCTTCGCAGCGAGCGTCAAGGCTCTTGAGATGTTCGACGACGGCGCAAAGCAGTAATTTAGAATCAAAAGAATCGGCGGAGGCTTGCCTCCGCCGTATTTATAGGTGAATTATGAAAACAGCAATAGTTTATTATTCAATGAGCGGTAACGTAAAATCAGTAGCCGAAAAGCTTTCTGTTACGCTCAATGCCGATATGATTGAAATAAAGCCCGTAAAGGCTTTTCCCGACAAGGGCTTCGGAAAGTTCTTCTGGGGCGGCAAAAGCGCCGTAATGGGCGAAACTCCCGAGCTTGAGCCGTACCCGTTCAATGCGGACCAATATGACACTGTTATAATCGGTTCTCCGATATGGGCGTCAAGTTTTGCACCTCCCGTAAGAACGTTTTTGTGCGACAACAGGGACGTGTTGAAGGGAAAGAAGCTTGCAGCGTTTTTCTGCCAGAGCGGCAACGGTGCCGATAAGGCGGAAAAGAAAATGTGTGCACTGCTAGGCATTGATTCGCTTTCTGCTTCACTTGTTCTGATTGACCCTCTGACAAAGACGCAAGCCGAAAATGATGCAAAAATCGAAGCATTCGCAGAGAATATATAAAGCAGAGAATATATAAATATGTATGGGCGATTCACGAATCGCCCGTTAGTTTACCGCACAGCTTTGCGGCGGGGTGAGGGCACCTCGCCCTACGCACAGTTAAGTTATACGCCGAAAGCATTACAAAATGTTCGGAAGCGGAGCTTCCCCACAACTTGCCGAAGGCAAATTTCACTCGTCCGCAGGACGAATTTCACTGCCAAAAGGCAATTTCACTCTTGCGTAGCAAGAATTTCACTTCGAGGTCGAAGACCTCGATAAACTCCGCTTTGTAAAGAAAAGCCACGGTTTACACCGTGGCTTTAATTATGCTTATTGAATTATCTCTTGATGTCATCCCACGGCACGCCGTCGATGTGGAACAGCTCGTCAAACTCGTAACGGTTGTTCTCGTCCTTGCCGTGATTGGTGTACCATACCTGAGCGAAGAACGGGTTGTCCTTTGCTATGGCGTCGTAATCCCAAGCCTTGTGCGGGATGAAGCACTCGGGGCACCAGTGTCCGCCGAGAAGGATAAGCGCGGGGCTCGCTTCAAATTCAGCGCCGCAATGGCCGCATTTCCACTTAAGCTTTGTGGCAAGGTCGCCCTTGACCATTGTATCCGAAAGGCATTCGCCGCCGCGGAACTTAGCCGCCTGCTTCATATCGTTGATATCAAGCTCACTCTCGGGTTTGGACTCGTCGTAGCCGTGGTCAAGCTTGAACTGCTCGGCAGCCGAGGTGTCCTTGTCAAACTGCATAATCTCAAAGTCTTCCCATTTCTTGGGAATCTGATCGTACTCATCCTTTGAGCCGTAGTAAGCGCTCATACGGATTGCATTATTCGACTCGGCCCAGTCAATGGTACCGAAGTCCTTGGTCTTTGCCAGCTTCTTCATAAACGGCTTTGCAGCGGCTGCAACGGCGCCCTTGGGAAGGTGGCGGGGAATTCTGAAGTAGAATTCAACTTGGTCGGCAAGTCTGTCAAAGTAATCCTTAACGGGAAGATTCTCTCTGAAATGCAGATAGTTTTCAAGCTTGTCGGAGTCTGCATAGAACTGACCGTGGAAGTTCTTTGTAACGAACCAGTGCGGTTCAAAGAGCTTTTCGGGACCTGCGAGACCGAGTGTGCCGAGAAGCAGGCACTCAAACTCGTAGTTCGAAATTCTGTATTCCTTACCGGAACCGATGTTGTAGAAATGGTTCCAGAAATCCTTGCCGAGATGTCCCTGCATATCCTCGTCACAGAGGTTTGCGAGCAGTCTGCCCGAATCCTCAACCGTGCACCATTCAAGCACGCCGTTAACGGGTACGTGGAACATAATCGGGTCCATATTCTTTAAGATGTTGGGATAGAGTATGCCTGACTGACGCATTGAAACCCAGTTCTTGATACCGCTTTCAACGAAAACAGCCTCTGCACGGCACTTTGAAACTGCGTAATGGTCATAAACCGAAATCTTAAGCGGGTCGCCGCAGCGTCCCCAGTGAATCGGGTAGTTTCTGTCGCCCGTCTCGGCAACGGTGCCTATGTAGCAGACCTTGATATCGTCGGCGTTAGGCTGAGCGAGAACTGCGTTGCAGATATTCTGGGCAGCGCCTATGTTGGTTTTCTGAGTTCTGTAAGGCTTCCAGTCGGCAGCAGGGGATACCATACCGCCTACGTGAAGAACGTAGTCAGCGCCGTTGACGGCTTCGAGCACGTCTTCGGGCTTCGTCAGGTCGCCCCAAACGATACGTACGCACGGATCGTTGATGTAGGCAGCGAACTTTTCACGGTTCTTCGCACTGTCTCTCAAGAGCAGAGTGATGTTGAACTTTTCCTTTTTTGCATACAGCTCCTTGAAGCCGGCAAAGCCCATATTGCCGGAAGCGCCTGTAAGCATTACTGTCTTTTTATCAGCCATAATCTTCCTCCTTAGAGTAAAAATAATTAACAAATTAATTATACACTATGTCTAATTATAATGTCAATAAAAGCAATAAAAAAAGCCCTCTAAACGAGGGCTTTATAATAAAGATTAGTATGTAATGGAATAATCCTTCTGAAGTCCGAAGGGGATGGACAGCGAAGCGCCGAGCGCCTTCAGCGAAAGAGTCCATACGAAATAGTAGGTTGCGGAGGTAACGTTGCCGGTTGCCTTGTCAACAACTACCTTAACGTATCCGTCTCTGTGTCCGGTCTTGACTTCCTTTATCATGCTTGAAGCGGGACCCGCGTTATCGGTAACGATTGAAGGACTGATAACCGAGAATACCTTGCCGTTATGACCGTAATCGTGGCCTGAACTCTCGCTGGGATCGTCAGCCTTGATATAAAGAGTAATTGTATAAGTGCTGCCGTTATCAACAACTTCGTGTCTCTCAACATCATCAGCTGTCAGATGGCTTGACCAGCTTTCGTTCTCTACGGGGAAATCGTTAGCGTTTGAAGGCTGATTCTCCGCCTTAACGCCCATGTTACTGGAAATAAGGCCGTTAGCAATACTTGTAAGAGCGCCGGGGAGGTTACCCTCAATGCCGCCTGCTTCCGAATTCTCCTCTTTGACAAGAGTGATGCTTGAAGCGTTTGGCTTAACCTTATTAATTGCTGTGTTGAAATATGCAACTACATCTGCAACCGAGCTTGAAGCGGATAACTCACCCGAGGAAGCACCGCCATTGTCTGCGGGTGCAGCAGAGCCGCCGTTGTCGGCAGGTGTCGCCGAGCTGCCGCCGTTATCGGCAGGAGCAGCAGAATTGCCGCTGTTGTCGGTCGAACTTGAATTTGACGATCCGCCGTTATTAATAACGGTATTGTTGTTAACCGTATTTGATGTGTTGTTGGAAATGTTTCCCTCTATGGTCTGCTCCTTGGGTCTGAAGAACGAAATGTAGCAAACCGAATAAATCAACAGTACCGAAAGACAAACTGCAAGAGCCGCAAAGAAGGTCTTTGAAAACGCCTTTGAAACCTCTTTCTTGTCTTCAAGCTTCTTAGCTCTGGTTTCGGGAGTTGAAGGAATTTTTTCTTTAGCCATTATAAATGCTTCCCCTTTCGTGTGAAAACATAATGTCACATTTTTATACATAATATAATTTACTATAAAAAAGAGTAATTGTCAAGGAATTTCGGCAAGGTAATTTTTGTTTGACTTGACACTCAAATACAGTTATAATTTACTTGTTATCAATACAGTCAGGAGATACAGTATTATGAGTGATTTCAGCGTAATTGAACTAAAAAAAAGCGTATTTGAGTCTAACGACAGGGAAGCCGATAAGCTTCGCGAGGAGCTTAAGGCAAATAAAACTTTCCTGCTTAACCTTATGTCCGCACCAGGCTCGGGCAAGACCTCAACTCTGAAGGCGACGGTTTCGCGTCTTAAGGACGAAATGAAAATCGGCATTATGGAAGCCGACATCGATTCCGACGTTGACGCGCGTACCATGAGCGAAGCGGGCGTCAGGTCAATCCAGCTTCATACTGGCGGTATGTGCCACCTTGACGCCGGTATGACCAGGCAGGGCATTGACTCGTTCAACGCCAACGATTTCGACCTCGTCGTGCTTGAAAATGTCGGCAATCTCGTCTGCCCCGCAGAATTTGACACGGGCTCGAGCAAGAACGCGATGATACTTTCCGTCCCCGAGGGCGACGACAAGCCGCTCAAGTATCCGCTTATGTTCACGGTTTCCGACGTCGTGCTTATAAATAAAATTGATACGAAGTCCGTTTTTGACTTTGACGACGAAGCGGTAGTTGAGAGAATTCACAAGCTTAATCCCAACGTCGAGATATTCTTTGTATCGGCAAAGACGGGCGAGGGCATAGACGCGTGGTGCGACTGGCTTCGCCGTGAAGTCAAGGCGTGGAACAGCTAAACTCAAATAATAAAAGCGGTCATACGACCGCTTTTTCTTTTTGCTTTTCGGCTAATTGTCTGAACTGCTTTTGCTTTCTTAAGTAAATCACAGCCAGCGGTATATCCGCCATCAGCCACGCCGTTGGCGCCGCGAAGCAGACCGCAGGGAAACCGAAGATTTTCGCCATAACAAGCGAAATAAACACTCTGCCTATTAGCTCGCCTATGCCCGCCACGGTGTTCGCGTAGGTAAAGCCGAGTCCCTGAAGCGTGTTTCTGAGTATAAAGAGTATTGCGACGAGCGAGTAACAGCTCGCTATCGAGATAATGTAGCGGCCCGAAGCGGCGAGCATTTCCTCGTTGGGTTCGGTGATGAATACAGACACTATCGGTCTGCCGATTACTATGAGAAGCATACTCATAAACAGCGATACGACAAGCTCGAGCACAAACAGCTTTCTGACCGATTTTATTATTCTTTCGTAATTCTTTGCGCCGTAATTCTGGCCGACAAAGGTCTGTGTCGCAACACCCAGAGCGCTCATTGAAATATTGGTAACGTTTTCAACTCTGCCTGCGGCTGTCAGTCCCGCCATTACGTTCGGGCCGAAGCTGTTGACCGCGCTCTGCAGGAACATCGTGCCTATTGAGGATATAGTGAACGGAAGCGAAACGGGAATGCCGAGCTTTATCTGTTCAAGCACAATTGACTTTCTCGGACGCAGGTCGCGAAGCCTTATATCAACGTCCTTGTTGATTTTAATGATATAAAAGCCCGTCAGCGTCATCGCGGTAACGTAGGAAATCAGCGTCGCAATCGCCGCGCCCTCAACGCCCCAGCCGAAGCGCTTAACAAACAGAAGGTCGAGCGTGAAGTTAACGCACACGCTTACTATGTAGAAATACAGCGGCTTCTTGCTTTCGCCGACTGCGCGTGAAATGGCGGTAAAGTTGTTGGACAGCATCTGGAACGGAACGCCGAAGTAAAGTATATTCACATACGCCGCCGACATACCGATAATGCTTTCGGGCGTGCCGATAAGCCTTAGCAGGGGAGTCGAAATGATGTGCGCGACAACTACTATTATAAGACCGATAATCAGCGCCATCGAAACACTTGAGCCCGCGTATGCGGAAGCCTTTTTCTTATCCCTTGCGCCGAATGCATGAGCAACGGGGATTGTGAATCCGCTCGTAAGACCGAGCGCCGCGCCAATTATAAACGAGTTGATAGAGCCGACATTACCGACGGCGGCGAGCGCGTTTGTGCCGACGTATCTGCCGACTATGATATTGTCAACGAGGGTATAGTTAAACTGTAAAAGGCTCGACAGCGCGATAGGCAGCGCAAAGCGCACTATGCTCTTGACCGGACTTTCGGTAAGCATATCGTTCTTACGCATATAATACCCTCCTTTGAAAAATTCCTATGTATTATATACCAATTAAAATATAATTCAATAGCAAATCTCAAAATCGAGCAAATTGTATCGTATTGTTGAAAAACGTGGAAAACACGGACGAAAATTCATAAAATAATAAGCAAGTAAATATATTAAAAATTAAAGAAAATCAAAGAAAATGAAAGATTTTACCCTTGTACATTAAAATTTATAAAAATTTTTGTTGACGAATTGAATTTTCGGTGGTAATATAATCAGGCACTAAAAAAACAAATAATTTCGGAGGAAAAAGTTATGTCAACTTATATGCCCAAAGCAGGCGACATCAGCCGTGAGTGGTATGTTCTTGACGCAGAGGGTAGAACTCTCGGCGACGTAGCCGTTGAAGCTGCAACTCTTCTTCGCGGCAAGCATAAGCCCACTTTCGCACCTCACGCTGACTGCGGTGACTTCGTTATCGTAATCAACTGTGAGAAGATTGTTCTTACAGGCAACAAGCTTGAGGACAAAATGTATTACCACCACACAGGTTATATCGGTAATATGAAGAAGGTTAATTACAAGACTCTTATGGCTGAGAAGCCCGAGTTCGTTATGAAGAAGGCAGTTAAGGGTATGCTTCCGTCGAATTCAATCGGCGCTAAGGCTCTTACAAGACTTCACGTTTACCAGGGCGCTGAGCATCCTCATGCAGCACAGCAGCCTAAGGTAAGAGAATTTTAAGAAAGGGAGGCAAAGTAAATGTACGATTCAACACCTTATTTCTACGGTACAGGCAGAAGAAAGAAATCAGTAGCACGTGTACGCGTATATGCCGGCACAGGCAAGATCACAATCAACGGCAGAGATATCGACGATTATTTCGGCCTTGAGACACTTAAGCTTGTCGTTCGTCAGCCTCTCGCTCTTACAGGTCTGACAGAGAAGTTCGACATCGTCTGCACAGTTGCAGGCGGCGGCGTTACCGGTCAGGCGGGCGCAATCCGCCACGGTCTTTCCAGAGCTCTTCTTCAGTATGACGAGAATCTTCGTTCACAGCTCAAGAAGGCAGGTTTCCTTACCAGAGACCCCAGAATGAAGGAAAGAAAGAAATACGGTCTCAAAGGCGCACGCCGTGCACCCCAGTTCTCAAAGAGATAAATTCACCCGAACGGGTATCGCAGTCCCCTGTGTATGCAGGGGGCTGTTTTTGTTTGCGAACGGCTGATATGGCGAAGCGGCGGGTAAACTTTTTGTGAGTTTTTCGCAGACTCCTTCCGTCACG